>CAJMHW010000011.1 GCA_905213325.1 Collinsella aerofaciens | reverse complement strand
TGTCCATCCTCGCAGTATCCGGTTCTCAAGGTGCACGCCCCGCGGCTCATCCGGTCCGACCGGGCCGCGCGGCAAGGAGATATATTGCCAGACCGGAGGGGCGCCGGGGGCGGGAATCTGGGCGTACACATTTCCTACACATCTTGTGATCCGACTAACGTTTGCCAGCCGTTAACTACCGCTCGCCGAGCATCTCTTTATATAAGGCAGTCTCATGGTTAAAGCGGATACGTCCCCCTAGCTAAAGCACAGCCAGCATCGAGCAACTCATCACGTTCTTCCACCGAGAACCCCTCGGCGTAGACGCGCACCACTGGTTCGGTCCCGCTAGGACGGACCAGCAGCCACGTGTCATCCTCGAATGACAGACGCAAGCCGTCCATATGACTAACGTTTTGCGGCACCTTGCCACAAATCGACTTGGGGTTTACGCCCGGCAGCAGGGTTCGTAACGTTTCGGCATCTTCGGCCTCAAGGCGCAAATCGCGTCGACCGTAACTCGTCTTACCAAAACTGTCCTCGAGTTGGTCGACCAGAACGCCCAAAGGCGCGTCCGTCTTTGCCATAAGCTCACACAGAATCAGACAGGCGAGGATTCCATCGCGCTCGGGCATATGCGCGGCGATGCCGATACCACCGGCTTCTTCGCCGCCCATGAGGACGCCGCCCTTCTTCATCTCCGCCGCTATATATTTGAAACCGACTGGTTTGACGGTCACGCGGCAGCCAAGCGCCTCGGCAATGCGACGCACGAGCGTCGAGCATGAAAGATTGACGACGACGCGCCCCTCCAAATTACGAAATTGAACCAAGTCGCCCAAAACGAGCGCCATGATCTGATGCGGATGTATATATCTGCCGCGCTCGTCAACCGCGCCGATACGGTCGGCGTCGCCGTCGGTCACCAGGCCAGCGCAAGCTCCGTCCTCGATAACCGTGCGCTCGCAAGCGTCCACCCACGGTTCAACGGGGTCGGGGCAGATATCTTCTTGGTCAGACGCCTGCCCGGCGTGAATCTCGTGCACCTCAACGCCAAGCTCGCGCAGCAAGTCGGCTAGATAGCCCTGGGCTGCGCCGCCCATGGGATCGACAACCACGCGCAAGTGCGCGGCGCGGATGGCTTCGGCATCGACAAACGATGCCACCGCCTGCATATAGTCAGGAATGATATCCGCGGTGCGATATTGCCCCTCGATCCCCATTGGCTCGGGAGCCATAGTCTCTTCGAGCTCTTCGATGACATCCTGGTTGGCGGTCGAGCCGTCACCCATGCGAATCTTGAGGCACAGATAGCCCTGCGGATGATGGGACCCCGTCACCATGAGCGCGCCGCACGCTTCACCGTCATAAGCCGCCGCCCACGTAAGGGCAGGGGTCGGGACAGGTCGCGAAGCGAGCACGGCGTCTAGCCCGTGCGCTGCTAGCACGCCCGCCGCAAGCTCAGCGAACTCGCGCGCCAGGGGCCGGGTGTCGAACCCTATATATACCGTTTTGCCCGGATTGGTCTTTTGCCATAACTCGCCGACGGCATCGGCGATACGGGCAACGTTATCGGCAGTGAAGTCCTCATCGACGCGAGCGCGCCAACCGTCAGTTCCAAAATGAATTATCGCGCACACGCGCAGACACCTCACAGTGTTTGGATCATGGTACGCATGGGGTATACCCGCAACATGCACTCGGCAACCTGCCGGCACCAGCATTCACCATTTGGGCAAATGCTGCCGAGGACATGCAAGCAATAAAAAAAACCGCCCCGTATGGAGCGGTTTTGCCCTTTATATATCGAGCGCCTCGGCCATCGCGGCCGTAGTGATTGCCGTGGTTCCACAGCAACTGCCCACCATTGCGGCACCGGCATGTCTCCATTCGATGCATGCGCGCGCGAAAGCTTCGGGGTTCTCGTGCCATACGGGGCCATCCTGAGTCTGGACCGGATCGCCTACGTTGGGACGCACCGTGACGGGAGTAGTCGCCGATGCAACCATCCTGGGCACCGCCGCGTTCGCGGCCGCAAGCGAACAGCAATTAACACCAACCGAGTTTGCGCCGTGTTTTTCGGCGTACAAAACGGCCGCCTCGATGTTGAGGCCATCGCCCAACAGGTCGCCTTTATCGTCAACGACAAAACTCACCAGAACAGGCATGCCGTCGGCGGCATCTCGGGCGCCGGCAAGCATGGGCTGCAAATTACGGATAGACGTCACCGTCTCGATCAGCAGACCGTCAACGCCGGCATTGAGCAAGGCGTGCGCCTGTTCGCGCGCAATGCCTCGGATTTCACGATACTCGGCAGAGTCCTCGGCAAACCACTCAATACCGATCGGGCCCATCGAGCCCAGCAGCAGTTGCGGGTGCGCCTGGCGAGCATCGTCGACGGCCCCGCGATTGACCTCCGCCACGGACGGCGCAATCTGGTCGTGCTTGAGGGCATAGCTTGATGCCTGAAAGGTGTTGGTAATGAGCACCTGCGCGCCGGCAGCGACATACAAGCGATGGATACGAGAAACGGTCTGCGGCTCTGCCAGATTCCAAAACGCCGGTGGAATGTCGGCGGCATCGTACTCACTCAACAGAACACTGCCCATGGGGCCCTGCGCCAACAAGGTCTCGCTCGACAAGCGGCGCGCAAGTTCCTCGGCACCAAAGCGGTTGTAATAACTCGTATCCATATATATCCCGCTATTCCTCGACGCTGATTCCCTGCTTTTCGAGATAGGCGAGCCAGCGGTTCATCGTGTCCTCGGAAAGCGCATGCTCCATCATGCAGGCCTCGGAATCGGCTCGCTCAAATTCGACACCGAGCTCCTGAACCAAAAACGTGCGGATGAGGCGATGACGGTACCAGATAGCCGTACCAACCTCGCGGCCGCGATCGGTCAGGACTACCTTGCCGTAGTGCGATTGCTCGACAAGTTCGGATGCCTTGAGCGCCGAAACCGCTTTATTGACCGATGCCTTGGAGACGCCAAGGCGCTGCGCGATGTCGACCGATCGAACGCCGTTGGTTTCCCCCTCTTCGCTTTCAATGCGAACCATGCACTCCAAGTAGTCTTCGTTCGCCACCGTCAGATGTAGTTCGCGCGAGCTATTTGTCGTATCCATGATCTTCCGTCCCTTCTGCATTCAATGGCTGATTCTACCCCATCCAAGCGTCGCGGTATGCCGTGGCATACCGTGCTAGAGTTCTTGTTGCACACGACGACCAAGATTGGAGCGGTCTTTATGGAAAACACCACCACGAACCCCGATGTCCTCGAGCGCTTTTTGCGCTACGTCCAGATCAACACGCAGTCCGAGGATGCAAACTGCGACCAGGTACCCTCGAGCGCCGTTCAGTTTGACCTTGCCAACGTGCTGGCTGAAGAGCTGCGCGAGCTTGGTGCGGAAGATGCCCACGTGACCGAGCACGCCTATGTCTGCGCGCATATCCCCGCAAGTGCGGGCGCTGAGGATAAGCCCGCCCTGGGCCTGATCGCCCATCTCGACACCACCGAAGTTGCACCGGGCGCCGGCGTGAAGCCGCATATCGTACACTACGAAGGCGGCGACCTGGTCTGCGGCACGGTTGACGGTAAGCCCGTTGCCATGGGTACCGCCAAGCTTCCCGCCCTGACTGACCTCGCGGGTGAGGACCTGGTCTGCAGCGATGGCACCACGCTGCTGGGCGCGGACGACAAGGCAGGCGTCGCCGAGATCATGTCGCTTGTCGCGCGTATCGCTCAGGACCCTTCTCTGCCCCATCCCACACTCGGCATTTGCTTCTGCCCTGACGAGGAGATCGGCCACGGAGCCGAGCTGTTGGATATCGATGCCTTTGGCTGCAAGTACGCCTACACGGTCGACGGCGGCCCCATCGGCGAGCTGGAGTGGGAGTGCTTTAACGCCGCCGAGGCGACCGTCCGCTTTGAGGGCCAGTCCATCCACCCGGGCGACGCCAAGGGCCGTATGGTCAACGCAGGCAATCTGTTCTGCGACTTCAACGCACTGCTCCCCTACGTCCAGCGCCCGGAGTATACGGAAGGCTACGAGGGCTTTTATCACCTTGAGGGCGTATCTGCGACCGTCGATCACGCCACAGCGCGCTATATCGTCCGCGACCATGACGCCGCCAAGTTCCAGCAGAAACTCGACCTTATTGATGCCGCCGCCTCGATGCTCAACCTGCGTCTGGGTGAGGAGCGCGTGACGGTCGAGATTAAGCAGCAGTATCGAAATATGGCCGAGATCGTTCGTGACTATCCCGAGCTTATTGATGTTGCCAAGGAAGCCTACCTTGCCTGCGGCGTTGAGCCCCAAGTGCTGCCGATTCGCGGCGGCACCGACGGCGCGCAGCTGTCGTTCCGCGGTCTGCCCTGCCCCAACCTTTCCACCGGCGGCTATTGCTACCACGGCGTCAACGAGTTCGTCCCGGTTAGTTCGCTCGTCAAGATGACCGACGTGCTCCAGGAGCTCGTCGCCCGCTTTGCATAGGGAACTCGAACAATCCAGGTAAGCAAAACCGCCCCGTCCTCAAAACCGAGAACGGGGCGGTTTTTGGTGCAAGGGGAGTAGTCAGCACCGCAGGTTGAGCCAACGTCAGCGAGCGACGTCCAAGGCGAACAAGTTGGCATGAAAAAGGCAGGGCATTGACCTTCTGGTCATGTCCTGCCTTTTGAATGACAAATTGTCGCCTTGGGCGGCGCGCAGCGTCGAGCCGTTACGGCGTTTGGTAAAACGCCGTAACTTAGTAGTTGGCTTCGTAGCCGTTGCCGTCGCCGGTGGGCTCTTCGTAGTAGTCCGAATCGCTCGAATCGCTTGAGTCATCGGAATCGTCAGAGCTGACCGATGAGGTTGCGGTACCGTTTGCGTAGTCGTCAGACGTGTTGTTGTTCAGGTCGCCGATCGTAGAGCTGGAACCGCCGGAAAGACCCATGGTGTTGGGACCCTTGGGATCCTTGCCGGCATCGACACGCTCCATCATTTCCTTGAGCTCGTCCTCGTAGACAAAGACGTAGCTCACACCGTCGATCATGGTGCTGTCGTCGGCATACGAGGGCAGGTTGGCCGAGTAGATGCCGTCGACATCCATACCGCGCATGGCATTGACCGTAGCCACGATATCCTGAACGCTCATATCGGTCACGAGCATATCGGACAGCGAATTAACCAGGCCAAAGATCTTCGTGGCATCGAAGTTATTGAGAATCTGGTTGGCAAGGGCGCCAAGCACCTGACGCTGGTGGCGCATGCGCGTGTAGTCGCCGTCGGCATAGGTGTAGCGGCAGCGGGCATAGGTAAGGGCGGTGGCGCCGTCCATATGCTGCTGACCAGCGGTAATCTTAATATCCAGGTGCTCGGGGTCGTCAACATCATCGGTTGCGTTAATGTCGATACCGCCAACCGAATCAATCAGCGCCTGCATACCGTCGAAGCTGACCTCGGCATAGTGGGAAATCTGAACACCGCACAGCTCGTTGACCGCCTCGACCATGGCCTCGGCGCCGCCAACGGTATGGCAGGCGTTGATCTTCATGGTCTCGCCCTTGTACTCGACCTTGGTGTCGCGCGGAACGGAAATGAGCGTCGCCTGCTTTTGCGTGGGGTCGATGCGTGCCAGGATAATCGAGTCGGCACGATACGTATCCTCGCCCGGACGGCCGTCGGTGCCAAGAAGCAGCACGTAGAACGGATCCTTTGCCTCATCGGTGTCAACCAGAACCCGACGCAGATTGTCGGTAATGACATTAGAATCGCCGAGCTTGCCCATAATGGTGGCAAACCACAGGCCGGCAGCGGTAGTGGCACTCAGCAGCACGCCAAGCACGACAATGAGCGCGACGTGACGAATCGTGTGGCTACGACGACGTTGGCGAGCGCGCTCGGAATAGCGAGCCACGTTATCGCGACTGTAGATCTTGGCCTGCGCACCAGTTGAGGGTCTTCGGGTGGCGGTATCCGCGAGGGGCTTTTTATTAAACATAGGCAACCTGTATTAGTAGATGACGGGATCGGGGACGGTAGCATGCTCGACATGCGCGCCGAGCGCCTGCAGCTTTTCGACAAACTGCTCGTAGCCGCGCTTGATGTGATGAATGGCCGAAACCTCGGTCGTCCCGTCGGCGATCAAGCCCGCTACGACGAGGGCCGCTCCGCCACGCAGATCGGGCGAGGTAACCTGTGCACCCGAGAAGCCCTTGACGCCATGAATCATGGCGTGATGGCTCTCGATACGAATGTCGGCACCCATGCGCACCAGCTCAGAGGCAAACATAAAGCGATTCTCGAAGATGTTTTCGGTAATAACGGAACTGCCATCGGCAAGGGCGGAGAGTACCATAATCTGCGCCTGCATGTCGGTCGGGAAACCGGGGAACGGAAGCGTCTGGATATCGACCGGCTTGATACGCTCGGCACGGTTCACATGGACGCCGTCGTCGGTACGCTCGCAGTCGATACCCATGAGCTCCATCTTCTTGAGCACCATGCCCAAGTGAATGGGGCAAAAGCCCATGACATCGACACCGCGATCGTCAGCCATCAACGCACCGGCAACGATAAAGGTACCGGCCTCGATGCGGTCGCCCACTACGCGATGGGTAACAGGATGCAGTTCTTCCACGCCCTCGATGGTCACGACGGGCGTACCCGCGCCGACAATCTTGGCGCCCATCTCGTTGAGCATGTTGGTGAGATCGACGATCTCGGGCTCGCGGGCGGCATTGTCGATAACCGTGGTGCCCTGCGCGCGCACGGATGCCATGATGAGGTTCTCGGTCGCACCGACGCTGGCGAACTCGAGCGTGACGGTGGTACCGCGCAGACCTTGGGGCGCATTAGCGTTGATGTAGCCGTGGGCGGTATCGAACTCAACGCCCAGGGCCTCAAGACCAAGAATGTGCATATCGATCTTGCGAGCACCCAGGTTGCAGCCGCCCGGCGTGGCGATCTTGGCGCGATGGAAGCGACCCAGCAGGGGTCCCATCACGGCGGTGGAAGCACGCATCTTGGCAACGAGCTCGTAGGGGGCCTCCCAAGAATCGACCTGAGAGGTATCAATCTCGAGCGTGTGCTCGTCAAGGACATCGATTGTGGCGCCCATACCCTTGAGCACCTTGCCCATCACGTGGACATCGGAAATATCGGGCACGTTCTGCAGCGTCGTCTTGCCCGGCGCCAGAAGCGTTGCCGCCATGAGTTTGAGCGCGGAGTTCTTGGCGCCCGAAACGGGCACAGAGCCTCCGATGGCGTGGCCACCCTCAACGCGGATAATATCCAAGGTCTACCCTTTCAAAAAGCATGCCCGGGATGGCTGGGCCATCCCGGGCATGATGTGTTCGCAAATGGTCGAACGCTAAATCGTTTGACTATTGGGCAAGCTTGAGCTTACACCATGCGATTTCATTATAGAGGTAGGCGCGGCGTGCATCATCCTCCGACAAATTACCCAGCTTCTCTTCAAAACCTTGAATATCAGCTTTAAGCTTGTCGGCATCGACGGTCGCCAAATCGCAAGCGCGCTCGGCGAGAACGGTCACGACATCGTCCGCAACCTGGGCATAGCCGCCGGCCACGGCAAACGTGTGGTCGACAGTGCCCATGGCCTTATCGGAAACGCGAACGTAACCGCGGTCGATCGTGCAGATCTCGCTGGAGTGAGCAGGCAGAACGCCAAACTCGCCATCCGTGGACGGAATCGACACAAACGCAGCGTCGCCCTCATAGGCGCAGCTCACGGGGCACACGATGCGGATACGCATAACCTACTTCTCCCCCATCTTGCGGGCGCGCTCGCGCACGTCCTCAATCGTGGAAGCATAGCGGAAAGCCTGCTCGGGCAGGTCATCGGCCTTGCCGTCGACAATCTCGGCGAAGGAGCGGACGGTATCCTCGACGCGGACGTAGACACCGGGGTTGCCGGTGAACTTCTCGGCGACGTGGAAGGACTGCGAGAGGAACTGCTGGATCTTACGGGCACGGTTGACCGTAAGGCGCTGCTCCTCGGACAGCTCGTCCATACCCAGGATGGCGATGATGTCCTGAAGGTCGGAGTACTCCTGCAGGAGCTCCTGGACCTTGACGGCGACACGGTAGTGCTCCTCGCCGACGATCGAGGGATCGAGAGCGTCGGAGGAAGACGCGAGCGGGTCGATAGCCGGGAACAGGCCGAGCGACGAAATACTACGCGAAAGAACCGTGGTGGCATCGAGGTGCGTAAACGTCGTGGCAGGCGCCGGGTCGGTCAGGTCGTCTGCGGGGACGTAGACAGCCTGGACGGAGGTAATGGAGCCCGTCTTGGTCGAGGTAATGCGCTCCTGGAGGTCGCCCATCTCGGTTGCCAGCGTGGGCTGGTAACCAACGGCGGACGGCATACGGCCCAGCAGTGCGGAAACCTCGGAACCTGCCTGGGAGAAGCGGAAGATGTTGTCAATGAACAGCAGGACGTCCTGGCCACGATCACGGAAATACTCAGCGGTGGTAAGGCCGGCCAGACCGATGCGCAGACGCGCTCCGGGCGGCTCGTTCATCTGACCATAGACCAAGCAGGTCTTGTCGATAACGCCAGACTCGCTCATCTCGAGGAACAGGTCGGTGCCCTCGCGGGTACGCTCGCCGACGCCGGTGAACACCGAGGTGCCGCCGTGCTCCTGGGCGAGGTTGTTGATGAGCTCCTGAATCAGAACGGTCTTGCCGACGCCGGCGCCGCCGAACAGGCCTGTCTTGCCGCCACGGATGTAGGGCTCGAGCAGGTCGACGGCCTTGATGCCGGTCTCGAAGATCTCGGTCTTGGTGGTGAGCTCGTCGAAACGGGGCGCTGCATGGTGGATGGGGTAGAACTCCTCCACCTCGGGCATGGGCTTGCCGTCGACGGGCTTGCCCATGACATTCCAAATGCGGCCGAGCGTCTTGGGGCCGACCGGCATCTTCATGGGCTCACCGGTATCGGTGGCGATGAGGCCGCGCTGCAGGCCGTCGGTCGAGGACATGGCGACCGTGCGGACGACGCCGCCCGGAAGCTGGCTCTCGACCTCGAGGATCGTGCTCAGATGACCGATCGGGGTCTCGGCCTCGACCGTGAGCGCGTTGTAGATCGGGGGCACCGCGCCGTCAAACTTGACGTCGACGACAGGGCCGATGATACGAACGATGCGACCATCACCGGCAGTCGTCTTCTTGGTGGCTTCCTCGACCGCAAGCTTTACGGTGTTATTAGCCATTACTGTTCCTCCAATGCTGAGGCTCCGCCGACGATCTCGTTAATCTCGGTCGTGATCGAAGCCTGACGCACGCGACTATACGTGCGGGTAAGGGTCGAGATGATCGCGGTGGCGTTTTCCGTCGCGGAGTGCATGGCCTTGCGGCGTGCACCCTGCTCGGCAGCCGCCGAATCGATCAGGGCCTGGTAGATGACCGTCAGGATATACGACGGTACAAGCTTGCCGAGAACATGCTCGGGAGAGGGCACGAACTCGAACGTGGACGAGATGCGCTTAGGGGCGTCGGTCTCGTTCTTACGCGGACCGTGGGCCATAGCGATCATCTCGGGGTCGAGCGGCAACAGATGCTCGACGCGAAGCTCCTGATCCACGCGGTTCTTGGCGTGGTGGTAGACAAGCTCGACACGGTCAAGCTCACCGGCACGATACGCATCGCAGATATGAGAGGAAATCATGCGAGCCTGATTGAAATCGGGCTCGGAGGAATTGCCCTCAAAGTGCATGATGACGTTCGCGCGGTCGCGGAAATACGTGGCCGGCTTGCGTCCGCACGCAATGATCTCGCACTCGATGCTATTGTTCGCCCAAGAAGCGGCGAGCTTTTCGGCCGTGCGCTCCACCGTCGTATTGAAACCGCCGGCAAGGCCGCGGTCCGAAGCAATGACGACAATCAGGCCGCGCTTTACCGTCTCATGCCTCTGCAGCATGGGGTCGGTACCCGAGCAGGAGGCGTCGCCGGCAACCGTCAACATGACGTCGGTCAGCGCCTCCTTATAGGGCTCGGCCTGCTTGGAGCGATCGAGGGCACGACGAATCTTGGCCGTAGAGACCATTTCCATCGTGCGCGTGATCTGCTTGGTCGTGGTAACCGAGGAGATTCGCTTCTTAATGTCGCGAAGGTTGGCCATAGGGCTTAGTTCTCCTCTGATCCAGTCGTATCGGCATGGTGCTTTGCCATGAACTGCTGCTTAAAGTCGCCGATGACGCGCAGGAGCTCAGCCTTGGTGTCATCGTCGATCTTCTTGGCGCGAACCTTGTCGAGCAACGAGCCAAAACCGTTGTCCATGTACTCGATGAGCTCGGCACGGAAGGGAAGCACGTCGGCGATCTCGAGATCGTCGAGGAAGCCCTCGTTGCCGGCAAACAGCGTAACGATCTGCTCGGAAACCTCAAACGGCTTGTAGCGCGGCTGCTTAAGGAGCTCGGTCATGCGAGCGCCGTGGGTAAGCTGCTTCTGCGTAGCCTCGTCAAGGTCGGAGCCGAACTGCGTAAAGCCGGCGAGCTCCTGATATGAAGCGAGGTCCAGGCGAAGGTTGCCGGCAACCTGCTTCATGGCCTTGGTCTGAGCGTCACCACCGACGCGGGACACGGAGATACCCACGTCGACTGCCGGGCGCTGGCCCTGGAAGAAGAGCTCGGACTGCAGGTAAATCTGACCATCGGTAATGGAAATGACGTTTGTCGGAATGTAGGCCGAAACGTCGCCATCCTGGGTCTCGATAATCGGCAGGGCCGTCATGGAGCCGTAACCGTTCTTCTTGGACATCTTGACGGCACGCTCGAGCAGACGAGAGTGCAGGTAGAAGATGTCGCCAGGATAGGCCTCGCGTCCGGGCGGACGATGCAGCGTCAGCGACATCTGACGGTAAGCCACGGCCTGCTTGGACAGGTCATCGTAGATGACAAGCACGTGACCGCCGGGGTTGGTCTCGCTGGCGGGCTTACCGTCCTCGCCGTTGTACATGAAGAACTCGCCGATAGCGGCACCGGCCATAGGCGCGATGTACTGCATAGGGGCAGAATCAGCAGCGGTTGCCGAAACGATGATGGTGTAGTCGAGCGCACCGTGCTGAGCGAGGGTCTCGCGGATGTTAGCAACCGTGGAGGCCTTCTGGCCGATGGCGACATAGATGCAGACCATGCCCTTGCCGCGCTGATTGAGGATAGCGTCGATGGCAATGGCGGTCTTACCGGTCTTACGGTCGCCGATGATAAGCTCGCGCTGGCCGCGGCCGATAGGCACCATGGAGTCGATAGCCAATAGGCCGGTCTGGACCGGCTCGCACACCGGGGTACGGTCGATGACGCCGGGGGCCTTGAACTCGATGGGACGACGGTGCGTGGCGACAATGTCACCCAAACCGTCGATGGGCTGGCCGAGCGGATTGACGACGCGGCCGAGCATTGCACGGCTCACGGGAATATCCATAATGCGGCCAGTGGTGCGGCACTCGTCGCCTTCCTTGATGGAGTCGACGGCACCAAACAGAACGGCGCCGACCTCGTCACGGTCAAGGTTCTGGGCGAGGCCGAATACGGTCTCACCGGTATCGGAGCTCTTGAACTCCAGAAGCTCGCCTGCCATGGCACTCTTGAGGCCGGAGACGCGCGCGATGCCGTCGCCTACCTCGTCGACCGTTGAAACCTCATGCGTATCGACCGTCGCGGAGAGGCTCGTGAGCTGCTCCTGCAGTTTCTTGGCGATATCCTGGGCATTGAGGGTTTCGGACATTAGGCTTCACCTCCGTACGAATTAGCAGAGTTTGCGAGGGTCTCCTGCGCGATGCGCAGCTGCGTCTTGACGGAGATGTCACGACGCTCGCCGCGGGCCTCGAGCACCAGGCCGCCCACGATAGACGGGTCGACCTGCTCGATAAGGAATACCTTGCGGCCGAAGTCCTGCTCGCATTTCTTAGTGATGGTTTGACGCAGCTCGTCGTCGAGCGGGATCGCCGTGGTGACGGTCACGCCCACTACATCCTCGTCTTCCTCGGCAACATACTTAAAGGCAGCTGCCACCTTGGGAAGAAGGTCGAGCTGGTCGCGCTTGGACATGGTGTCGAGCACGGCGATGATCTCGGGGCTGGCAGAAGCCAAGCGCTCGACCATCTCGAGGTCCTCGAACACATGGTTCTCGGCCTTGGCGGCTTCCAAAAGGGAACGCGCGTAGGTCTCGAGCACCTTGTCCTGATAGCGGCTAGTCGGCATTCAGGCTACCTGCTTCCTGGATGTAGCGCTCGATGAGCTTCTTCTGCTCGGCATCGTCCTCGAGTGCCTCGCCCACGATCTTGGTGGCGACGGCAACGGACAGGTCGGCGATGGAGCTCGCGGCACCGGCGTAGATGGACTTGCGCTCGTCCTCGACGGTCGTATGGGCCTTGGCGATGATCTCCTCGGCCTCCTTGTGAGCAGCCTCGATGATACGGGCGCGCTCGGACTCGGCGTCCTTACGGGCCTCGAGAACGATGTCGGCAGCCTGACGACGGGCGTCGGTGACGATCGAGTCGGACTCAGCGCGCTTGGCGATAGCCTCCTGCTTGGTCTTCTCGGCCTCGTCGAGGCTCTCCTCGATCTTCTTGCCGCGCTCCTCCATGGTTTTCATGATGCCCGGCAGGGCGACCTTGGCCAGCACGATCCAGATGATCAGGAAGGCGATAAGTGCCGGGATGAACTCCGCCATCTTAGGGATGAGGATGTCCGCACCGGCAGCGCCGTCCTCGGCGAACGCGGAAACCGGCATGAGCAGCGCGGCCGCGGACGCGGAGAGTGCGATCGCGCTCTTCTGGGATGAAAGATTCATACTTGACGCTCCGTGCTATTTAACGATCAGCGCGACAACGAAGCCGATCAGAGCCAGAGCCTCGCCGAAGGCGGAGCCCATGATGAAGACGGTGAACACGCGGCCCTGGACCTCAGGCTGACGGGCCATAGCACCCGTAGCACCCAGAGCAGACAGGCCGATAGCAAGACCAGCGCCGATAACACCGAGACCGTAACCGATAACTCCCACGATTCCTCCTTTGTCGTGCGTGTCTTATTTCACGCAGGATAACCTTATTTATAACTGCCGGGCTCCATGGGTACGGGCACCAGCGGTTTAACGAATTGCCTTACCTTTAAGGCGCGAACGGAAGACTACTCCTCCTCCGCAACCTCCTCTGCCTCGGAGACATACACGGCGGTAAGGACCGTGAAGACATAAGCCTGGATGGCGCCGACTACAAGCTCGATCGCATAGATCAGGATGAGGATGGCAAGCCAGGCCAGCGAAGGCAGGGCGCCGACGGCGTGAGCCGCGGAAACCTGCTGAAGCAGCGGCTGCATGAACATGCTCGCCATGATGGCGAACGAGCCCATGACCACGTGTCCTGCGAACATGTTGCAGAACAGACGGACGGCAAGCGTGATGAGGCGCAGGAAGGTCGAGAAAAGCTCGACGACCCACACAAGCACGTTCATCGGGAAGCTCACGCCCTGCGGGGCGAGGCTCTTGATGTAGCCGATCACGCCGTGAGCCTTGCATCCGTAGTAGATGAAGTACACGAAGGCGAAGATGGCGAGCGCGGCGGTGGAGCCGATTGCGCCGGTGCCGGGCTTCATTCCCGGAATCAGGCCAATCATGTTATTGATCAGGATGAACAGGAAAAGCGAGCACAGGAACGGGAAGTGCTTCTTCCAGTTCTCACCCACGACGCCCTTGCCGATATCGTTCTCGACGTACTCGATGATGTACTCGAAACCGTTGACGAAGAAGCCCTTGGGAACCAGGGTCTGCTTCTTCTTGAACACGGCCAGGACGATCAGGAGCACGATCGTGGAGACGATCAGCCAAAACGAGTACTGCGTGATGCCGCAGCTCAGATCGCCCACGACAGGGGTGGAGCTGAACTCGCTGACCAGATGATTAATCTCATCAGGCAGCTTTTCAAAAATTTCCACGACTTACCTTTCGACCTCATGAGGATCTCGCAGCACCTTGGCGACGCGAACCGCGCAGGCGGCCATAAAGGCCACGAAGCCGATCGCCTCGCCCAGGAGGAACATGCGAAACGCCTCTCCGAACAACGCAAACACAACCAAGGTAAAGACGAGCAGGGCGATTGCCGAGACCGCCAGGCTCACCATACCCTTGAGCATGTCCGCATTCTGTTTATCGTCAAGAACCGGCTTGAGCGTAAAAACAAAGGGAAGAAAGGCGACCGCGCCCGCGATGGCGCCTGCAACGATAGCGAGCAGATCGGCTATCTGAAACACTGGCGTCCTCACTTTCTTTTTTTAACGCTTCCCAGAACAGTTCCCGCCAAACATTGGTGACTATTGTACGAGCCAATCGCTAAAGTACAACCGAAAAAGCATCGGTTAATACGCACCTGTTCGTTTTCTTAAGACCTTCTTTATGCCGCAGGTAGGTAATACGTTTTTCTCGAACCCCTCTGGGCTAAACGTCCGTTAACAGGAGTGCGCGCGGTCGCCTTTTGTTCGACCGCGCGCACCGTTTCTTCGTATTTGCAGCCGCGGCCGTCTTAGCCCAGCGACTAGAGCGTGCCGAAGATGCGGTCGCCGGCGTCGCCGAGGCCGGGAACGATGTAGGCGGCCTCGTTGAGATGGTCGTCGATAGCGCAGGTATAGATATGCACGTCGGGATCCTTCTCGGTCAGTGACTTGAGGCCCTCGGGGGCCGCGACGATGCACAGCATGCGAATGTCCTTGACGCCGCGCTCGCGCAGATAGCTGATGGCCATCTCGGCCGAGCCGCCCGTGGCGAGCATAGGGTCGACGACCAGACAGATACGCTGGTCGATATCCTTGGGCATCTTGCAGTAATACTCGTGAGGTTCATGGGTAACCTCGTCGCGCTCCATGCCGATGTGGCCCACGCGAGCGGAGGGCACAAGGTCGAGGATACCGTCGACCATGCCAAGGCCCGCACGCAGGATGGGCACGATGGCGAGTTTCTTGCCGGCAAGCTGTTTGAACGTGGCAGTAGTGATGGGGGTCTCGACCTCGACGTCTTCCATAGGCAGGTCGCGCATGGCCTCGTAGCCGTCAAAAAGCGCGAGTTCGCGCACGAGCTGACGGAACTGGTTGGTGCCGGTGTTTTTGTCGCGCAGGATCGACAGCTTGTGCTGGACGAGCGGATGATCGACAAGCGTCACACGGGACGCATCGTAGGTGACGGTCATGGGTTGATTGCCCCTTTCGTTGCAGCCGCAAAACGGCCTTGCTGACAAGGCGCGCAGCAATGTTGCCGCCGCACGCCATGCATAAGTTTAGCGGTTTGTTGTATCGAGCAGCCCATCGCAGCCCTACTGTGCGGTACTGAGCGAGCGCTTGACTGCATCACGCCAGCCCGCAAGGTTTTGCTCGCGACGCTCGGCGGACATATGGGGAAGGAAGGTCCTAACGATCTGGGCATTTTGCTCCAGCTCTTCAAGGTCTTCCCAATAGCCGACGGCAAGACCCGCCAAGTACGCGGCACCGATTGCCGTGGTCTCCACCGTCTCGCATTGCAGCACGGGGATATCCAGCAGGTCGGCCTGGAATTGCATGATGAACTCGTTGCGCGAGGCACCGCCATCGACAGACAGGCGCTCAATCGAAAGCCCCACGTCCTGCTCCATGGCGCGCAGCACGTCGTAGCTCTGATATGCCATGGATTCGCAGGCGGCACGTACGATGGTCGCACGGCTCGAGGCGCCGGTCAGACCGCACACGATACCGCGGGCATGCGGGTCCCACCAGGGAGCACCCAAACCTGCAAAGGCGGGAACGAAGTAGCAGCCCTCGTTGTCGCTAATCGAAGCGGCGAGTTGTGCCGACTCGCTCACACTCGAGATGATGCCCATGTTGTTGCGAAGCCAGTTCATCGTTGAACCGGCGGCAAAAATAGAGCCCTCGAGCGCATAGCTGACTTTGCCGTCCGCAGCGATACCGATGGTGGAGACCAGACCGTTCTTGGATTCGACGATCTCGTCGCCGGTGTTCATGAGCATAAAGCAACCCGTGCCATAGGTGTTTTTGGTCTGGCCGGGATGGAAGCAGCAGTGGCCGAACAGCGACGCCTGCTGGTCGCCCGCCACGCCCATGATGGGCGGCATGTTGGTCATGATGTCGCTCGCGACGCGGCCGTAGTCGCCCGAGCTCCAACGAACCTCGGGCATCATGGAACGTGGAACGTCAAAGAGCGCCAGCAGGTCGTCGTCCCAATCGAGCGTATGGATATTAAAGAGTGCCGTGCGGCTGGCATTGGTGTAGTCGGTGGCAAAGACCTGGCCGCCGGTGAGGTTGTAGATGAGCCAGGTGTCGATGGTGCCAAACATGAGGTCGCCCGCCGCCGCGCTCTCGCGTGCGCCGTCGACGTTGTCGAGAATCCACTGCACCTTGGAGGCCGAGAAATACGGGTCAAGCGTAAGTCCCGTGCGGGAGCGCACCAGCTCCTCGCAACCCTGTTCAACCAACGCGTCGATCGCCGGCGCGGTACGACGGCACTGCCATACGATGGCGTTATAGATGGGCTGGCCGCTCACGCGGTCCCAGACCACCGTGGTCTCGCGCTGGTTGGAGATGCCGATGGCGGCGATGCGATCGGAATGGATGCCGCTCTTAAACTGAACCTCCATCATGACGGCAATCTGGCTGGCAAGGACCGTCATGGGGTCTTGCTCTACCCAACCGGGACGCGGAAAACTCGTTTTGACGCTGCGACGTGCCTGCGCGACGATGCATCCGTACTCGTCGACGATGGTCGCAAGTACCGAGGTGGTGCCGCAGTCGAGCGCCATGATGTAGGAACCGCCAAAGTCAAACGAGGCATCTTCCATGCCCAGGCTGCCCAGATTCAACGACATCGCTTACACCTTTCTATTGCATCGGGTCGGACAGGACCCGCTCGATCTCTGATGCGGGAAGTGCGCCTTGGCGCAGGATCTGGAGCCCGCCGTGCTGGAACGACACGATGGTCGAGGCGTCGCGACACGGGGTCTCACCGGCGTCGACGGCAACATCGACCCCCTCCAGGATGCGACCCTCGACGGCGGCAAAGCTTGCCGGCGAAGGCGCGCCGTGTGTGTTGGCGCTCGTGCAGGCAAGGGGACTGCCGCAGGCGCGGATGAGCGCTTGGACCACGGGAGAGGCCGAAGCGCGCAGGGCCACGGTGTCGTCGGCAGCACGCATAAAGGTCGGCACGCAGGGGGCCGCCTTGACCACAATAGTCAGGGCTCCCGGCCAGCATCGTCGTGCGAGTACGCGAGCCTCTTCGGGGATATCCACGCCATAGCGGTCGAGTGCTTCGGCATTATCAACCAGCCAGGCGACCGTTTGGGTGAGCTTGCGCTGCTTGAGGGTAAAGATGCGGCGGTAGCCGGTACCGAGCGCAGGGACCGCAGCGCCATTGACGACAGCCTGCGGATCGCGCGGCCACGATGGGAATTCGCTTGTATCTTGGGGCACGGCGTCCGAGAAGGCGTTGACTGCCACGGCGACACCGTAGACGGTCTCGGTCGGGATCAAGGCCAGGCCGCCGCGGCCGAGCACCTCGGCCGCGCGCTCGACGGCGAGCCGATGCGGCTCGCGCGTTCCCTCGTATACCCGATAGACCGTCTGCATGTGTATGCCAGCCCCTTACGCTCTGGTGAAAGTTTGTTTACTGAGGGGCATTCTCGCACGAAACATTCAGCCTATTTGCCCAGAGCGCATGTTGGTTTGGTGAGCGGCTCTAGTAGTCGGTGAAAGTGAGGGGGTTAATTGAAGATTTTTAGCGCGCAAGCGTAACGGTACGATCGGGAAACTCGATGCTTGCAACCAGTTTTCCGCCGAGGCTCTCTGCGTACCTGCTCAGCGTGTCGAGCCTCATCGAACCCAACTCCCCACGCTCGAGCTCGGATACACGTTTTTGAGAAACGCCCATCGACTGGGCGACCGACGCCTGTGTTAGATCTTTTAACCTGCGAATCTGAGCAAGCTTATAGGCTTCGATACGATCGCGAGTCCTCTCCTGCTCGGCGGTAATGGAGTCGCGTGTTATCCCGCGAGATTCCATATACTCATGCAGTTCCATCTCGATCGAGCCTCCTTACGTGGCGACGGTATATTTGCTCGGCCCTTGGAATGTTGATCGCATACCAACCGTTCCATTTTGCCCTTGACGATCCCGCTCGCGACTTATCACCCGCCAATAGCAATACCGCCTGGCGCTTGGGGTCAAAGGCGAAGAGGATGCGAATCACCTGCCCACCACACGACGTCACTCTCAGCTCCTTTAAATGATGAAGCTTCGAGCCCTTTACGCGGTCAACCAGCGGACGACCAAGGCTGGGACCTTCCTTCTCGAGCACCAAAAGGTCTGCATAAATCTGCTTCAGCGTAGCTTCATCCTGCTCATCAAGCCAAGGTTCAATGTAATCAAGCACGATACGGTACCGATACAGCTGATTTGACATACCTTTCTCCTTCTATAGTAGAAGTTTTACGGTATATTGCAAGGACAAATATGCGCAAATGTCTATTTGTTCAGCTTAAATACGCTGTTTGGGCTCGGTGACGATGGCTCGGACGATGCGGGGGCGATCGGTGAGGTCGCGGACGATGCGCACGTCCGAGAGACCCGCCTGGCGGCAGAGCTCGGCAGCGGCGTCGAGGGCACCCTCGTAGAGCTCGCAGGCAAACAGGCCGCCGGCGCGCAGCATGTAAGGCGCCGCATTGAGCAGGCGGCGGAAGATATCGAGGCCGTCGGCGCCGCCCTCAAGCGCCAGGTCGGGCTCGAAGTCCTTGACCTCGTGCGGCAGTGAGCGCATGACGTCGGTCGGAATGTAGGGCGGATTGGAGACAAGCACATCAAAGGTGCCCCACTCTTCGCGGGGAATGGAACTCACCAGGTTGGTGAGGCTAAAGGCGACCTCATCGGATGTGAGACCGAGCGCGTCGCGGTTTTTGGTGGCCAGATCGATAGCGCGCGGCTCGATATCGGTGGCGGTGCAGGTAACGTGGCCGCGGCGCTCCCAGGCAAGGGAGAGCGAGATGCAGCCCGTGCCGCAGCCGACCTCGAGAACGCGGGCGATGCGGGGCTCGGCTGGGGCAGGCGAAGCGGCATCCTGAGCTGAAGCCGTCTCCTGGTCGGCACCCTCGATGGCGATGCCGTATTCGTCGAGCTCGGACTCGGCGGCTTCCGCGACTTCGGCTTCTGCTGCCTGCGCGGCGGCTTCCTCGGCCTCGCGGTCGGCCAGCTCCTCGGCATAGGCACGGCTGCCGAGCACGTCGCTACCCAGCGCAGCCTCATCGGCGGCCGTCAGGTTGGCGGCACGGCGCTCGGCGGTCGCGCGTTCGTCTGCCAGCGCGGCCTCAGCCTTGCGTGCCTCCTCGACCTCATCGTTCCAAGGCAGCTCAACACGCTGACGGGCAGCAGCCTCGGGGCTCAGCACCTCGGCATCCAGATAATTGAGGACTTCCTCGACGAGCATCTCGGTCTCGGGACGCGGAATGAGCACGCCGGGGGCGCACGTGACGTCGATCATGCGAAACTGCGTGCTGCCGGTGATGTACTGCAGCGGTTCACCTTTAGCGCGACGAACAACGGCCGCGTGCATGGTCTCGAGCTGAGCCGCGTTAAGCGTCTCGTCCATGCGCATATATAAGTCGATGCGTGCCAAACCCGTGGCAGCGCAGAGCAGCCACTCGGCAGAAAGACGGGGGTGCTCCTCGCCGCGCTCGGCCAGGTACTCCTTGGTCCACTCGAGACAACGCTTGATGGTCCAGATCTCGTTTGCCATGGGGCCCTCCCCTCTTAAGCGCCGGGCGGCGCGCGAATGTCGGAGCAGATTGTAAGCGAGGCTAGCGCTTGGCAAGGGGCGATTGAAGGCAATTATCGAGAATCAGCCCAGAATTTTGCACCGGGCTCGCTCAAAGTGTTCATTCGCCGACGTCTAGATTTGCATTCGTCAAGCTTTTGGCAAGGTTGACCCAAAACTGACCAATATCTAACCAAGAACTTGCCACATCGCTTGACGCGCGACGCATCAAAAAATGCACTGCGTCTTCTTGGACGATTTTTTGAGCATTATTTTCGATAGCAGATGAATGCCGCTAATTTCTTTGAGCAGGTAGCCGGCTTAATGGCCATCAAAGCCGATTAAATAACATCTCAAAGCAATGTACCCAACCTAGTCATTTAAGAACGTCCCCAATGACTACCTCTAAGGCGCCGCAGGTTGAGCATACCGCATCCGGAGCAAGGCAACACCGCAGGTAGAGGACGGACAGCGAGCGGGTCGCATTTGAGACAAGGTGACGTGAAACGAAAGGGCGCTGACCTTCTGGTCGCGCCCTTGAAGTTGAACGTCAGATTGTCCAAATGCGGCCCGCGCAGCGTCGGCTGGTCCGCCGTTCGGTAGAACGGCGGAACCTACACAGCCTGCGCCAGCTTCTCGGCTCGCTCGGCGGCGGCGAGTGCCTCGATCACGGTGCCGAGCTGATCGCCCAGAAGGACGCCGTTGTAGGTGGAGTTGAAGCCGATGCGGTGATCGGTCACGCGGTCCTGGGGCTGGTTGTAGGTACGGATCTTCTCGGAACGGTTGCCATGGCCGATCTGGCTCTGGCGCTCGGCACCGAGCTCGGCCTGCTGCTTCTCGAGCTCCATCTCGTACAGACGGGCACGCAGCATCTGCATGCAGACCTCGCGGTTCTGGATCTGGGAACGCTGCTCCTGCGACTGCACCACGGTGTTGGTGGGCAGGTGGGTGATGCGCACGGCGGAGTAGGTGGTGTTAACGCACTGACCGCCAGGGCCGGAGGCGCAGTAGGTGTCGATGCGCAGGTCGGACTGGTTGATCTGGACGTCGATTTCCTCGGCCTCGGGAAGCACGGCGACGGTAGCCGTTGAAGTCTGGATGCGGCCCTGGGACTCGGTCTTGGGAACGCGCTGGACACGGTGCACGCCGGACTCGTACTTCATAACGGAGTAGACGCGGTCGCCCTCGACCTTGAACTCAATGGACTTAAAGCCGCCGGCCTCGCTGGGGCTGGAATCGAGCACGGTGGTCTTCCAGCCGCGCGACTCGCAAAAGCGCTGATACATCTTGTACAGGTCGCCGGCGAAGATGGCCGCCTCGTCGCCACCGGCAGCGGAGCGGATCTCGACGATGGTGTTCTTGTCGTCGTTGGGGTCGCTCGGGATGAGCATGTACTTGATGTCTTCCTCGAGTTGGGGGAGCTTGGCCTCGTTTTCGGAGATGTCCATCTGGAGCATCTCCTTCTCATCGGCATCGGTGGTATCGTGCAGCATTTCCTTGGCGGCCTCGATGTCATCGAGTGCGCCGATGTACTCGCGCGAGGCGGCGATGAGGTCGGACTGGTGCGCGTACTCCTTGTTGAGACGCGTGAACTCCTTAATATCGGAGGCGACGGCCGGGTCGGAGAGCTTCTTCTCGAGCTCCTCGTAGGCCTTGATGATCTTTTCGAGCTTGTCGCGCATGGCGGGACTCCTTTATATGCGTGAAGGTGAAAATCGGCAGAGTTGATGGGGCGCGCGGCGCCACTGCGGGGGTAAGCCCGGCTAGAACATGTCGATCTTCAGATACATGCGCATCCCTTCGCGTATGGGGTACATAGTTGCGGTCTAACCCATACATGATAGCGTGCGCAGGCAAACCTGCATATAACCCGCACGGATTGGTGCAAACAAACCTGACCCCGTTGCACCAAGAGTTTGCTTTTTGACTAGAGCGTTTGGAGTAGAGCGACGAGGAAGCGGATGCCCTGGAGGTAGGCGCGGCGGGTGATGCGCTCGTTGGTGCCGTGGACGCCGCGATCACACTCGTCGTCATCAACCACAAAGGCCGAGAAGCGAATGCACTCAGGGCAAATGTGCTGGTAGTTGGCAGCGTCGGTCGCACCGATCACGGTCGAGGGCACAATTGCCACTGGCTCGAATGATCCATTTTCCTCCGTCCCCTTTGGATCACAGAAATAGCGGGCGGCGATGGAGCGAACCGCCTCGAGGCCGGGGCCACCGATGCGCGGGGACGGCGAGGGTTCGGAGCTGCCGGGGCCTAGCTCCACTTCGACACGACCGGCAAGGTCCGCCCCGGCAACCGCCTCACGGCAGCGCGCCACAACGTCGGCCACGCTCGTGCCCTCGAGCATACGGAAGTTGATGTTGGCCCACATATCCTGCGGCATTACGTTGGCGCCGGTGCTGCCACCCTCGATCTGCGTGGGTGCGCAGGTGGTCGTCACCAGCGGATAGAGCTTCTTGCTGGCGAGGCAATCGCGGACAATGGCGCCCCCGTTGGCGGCAATTTCATCCGCCGTGTAGAGCCCCAGCTCGACGAGCTGGGCGGCAAGCAAATCGGTCACGCGCGTCGGCCACTCGATATCGCAGATTGCGGTGATGGCACGGCTGAGCACCTCGAGCGACGTGCCGCCGTAGGGGTTGGAGGAATGCCCGCCCACGCTCTTTGTCTTGAGCACAATGTCGGCATAGCCCTTCTCAGCCAGGTCGGCGTGCATGAGCCAACCCTCGCCCGCGCTGTACTCGGCATCCGAAACGATGCGGTAGTCGCCCTCGTCGATCAGGAACTCGAGCTCAACACCGCGCTCCTCGAGCGCACGGCCGATGGCGCCTGCGCCGCACTGCGTCGTCTCCTCGTCCTGGCCAAAGGCCAGGAGCAGCGTCCGCTCGTGCTGCCAACCGTGCGCCAGCGCATACTCGACAGCCTCGAGAATGCCTGCGACCTGGTCCTTCATGTCGATCGCTCCACGGCCCCAGATGTAGGTGTCGTCCACGTGCCCGCTAAAGGGGGCATGCGTCCAGTCAGCCTCGGTGCCCGGCACCACGGGAACCACATCCATGTGGCCCATGAGCATAATGGGCTTGAGGTCAGGGTCGGAACCGCTAAGCGTCACCAATAGCGAATGGTCGATAAGCTCGACCTCGCCCGCCGCAAATACGTACGGCCAGGCCTGCTGCATATAGGCGCGCAGGTCGTCGAAAGGTTGCCAGTCCACCGCCTCGGCATCCATGCTCGAGACGGTCGGAAACGACAGAACGCGGCCCAAGCGCTCGCACGCGCCTGCCTCGTCTATATCGGCAAAATCGTCCTCATGCGCAAAGAAGCGCCAAACCTCGGCCATGACATCCTTTCGATTGTGATGACGAGGGCCGCCCCACGGGAGCGGCCCTGCCACATAAGCGTTTGCGGTCGGTTATTTGTCCTCCAGATAACGAGAGAGGAACTCGCGCGTGCGCTGGTGTTTGGGGTTGCCGAAGAGCTCGGCCGGCGCGGCGTCCTCGAGCACCACGCCCTTGTCCATAAAGACCACGCGGTCGGACACGGTTCGGGCAAAGGCCATCTCGTGCGTGACGACGACCATGGTCATGCCGTCGGCAGCGAGCTTGCGCATGACCTCGAGCACCTCTCCCACGATCTCGGGGTCAAGTGCGGAGGTCGGCTCGTCGAACAGCATGATCTGCGGATTCATGCACAGGGCGCGTGCGATGGCTACGCGCTGTTTTTGACCACCGGACAGGCGACCCACGGCGGCGTGCGCGAACTTTTCGAGTCCCACGCTCGTCAGATGCTCCATCGCAATTTTTTCAGCCTCGGCCTTGCTCATCTTTTTGAGCATGACGGGCGCGAGCGTGCAGTTGTCGAGCACGTCCATGTTGTTGAACAGGTTAAAGCCCTGGAACACCATGCCGATGTCCTCGCGGAGTTTATTGATATTGCAGCGCTCGGCCGTAAGGTCCTGGCCGTGGAACCAGATGTGGCCCGCGTCCGGGGTCTCGAGCAGATTGAGGCAGCGCAGGAAGGTCGACTTGCCCGAGCCCGAGGCGCCGATAATGGTGACGACCTCGCCGGGGTTAACGGACAGGTCGATGCCCTTGAGTACCTCGAGCGAGCCGAAGCTCTTGCGCAGGCCCTCGACGCGGATGAGCGGCTCATTGGTCTGTGCGGCGGCCGCAACGCCGGTAGTGGCGGTATCTGCCATGATGATTCTCCTCGTCTTAAGCCTAGTTAGAGCTGGGCAGCGTGGCCGGAGCCTCGGCACCGAGCTTTTTGCCAAAGGCTTCGAGCAGGCGGCTCGCCACGAGCGTCAGGATCAGGTAGACCACGAGCGCCACGCAGTAGACCTCCATCTGGCGGTAGTACACGCCGGCGACCGTGGTAGTAGCGTACATAAGGTCGAACACGCCGATGACCGAGAGCACCGACGAATCCTTGATGTTGATGATGAGCTCGTTGGTGAGCGCCGGAATCGCATTTTTAATGCCCTGGGGGAACACGACTTTGCGCATGGCCTGCCACTGCGACAGGCCCAGCGATCGCGCCGCCTCGGCTTGGCCGGGATCGATGGACTCGATGCCGCCGCGCAGGACCTCCATCATGTAGGCGGTGGAGTTGAGCGAGATGGTGACGAGGCCGGCGGTGAAGGTACTCCAGATCTGGTTGGCCTGGGCGGTCTCGAAGCCCATGCCGCGCAAAACGGTGAAGCCCGCGTAATAGATGAGTAGGCCCTGGACCATCATGGGCGTACCGCGCACGATGGTGGAATAGATGGTCGCAAAGCCGCGGCCGATACTCTTAAAGAAGCGCACCAGGTCGTTGTCCACGCGGTCGAAGGTCTGAATACGCAGGAACACAAAGAGCAGCGCCAGGAAGAATGCGATGACGGTGCCGAAGGTGGCAAGCGCGATGGTGATCTCGATGCCGCGGATGAAGAAGTCGCCGCTCTTGTAGGTCATGTAGACCAGGCTCGACAAAAAGTCGCTGGGGTTGGAATCCGAGACAATGCTCACCTGCACCAGGTCGATAAACGACATGATGCAGCGGTCCACGAAAAAGATCGCTGCGATGGCGACCACAACATAGCTACCCAGGCGCGCGCCGCGGCGGAAACGCTCGGAGGCGAACGGCGACTTTACGCGATAGTCGCTCCAGTGCATAAGCTTGGTGACCAGCGCCGCCGCCGACACGACGAGCCAGGCCCAAAGGATTGCCCAGAGGCAGTCTTGGAACACGCCCGTAGGCGCCAAGAAGCTCAGCGGCGTGGGGTTGCGCTGACTAAACGCCAGGCCGAGCGCCGCGATAACGCTCGTGCCCAGGTACACGTAACGGTGGTCGGCCTTGATAAAGGAGGCCAGACGATTGATGGTTTTCATGCTGCCTCCCTATGCCGGCTGACGGTCGAGGCACGCGTCCCACATTTGGTCGCGTTCCTCTTGGCTAATGCCCTTGAGTGTCTTGTCGATGAGTTTAAGCAGCTTGTCCGAGCCCTTGCGGCAGCCGACGTTTGCCGCGACCTCCTGCTTAAAGCCCTCGCCCTCGGCAAAATGGATGGGGACGATACCGGGATTTTGGGCCATATAGCCCTTCTCGTTCTCGGTGTTGTAGGTCACGGCATCGCACGTGCCCTGCAGCAGGTTCGAGAACACCGTGGGAACCGAATCGACCGGGTTCTTGTGCACAACGCCCGGGATCTCGTCGATGACGGTGTCGAGCATGGTGTCCTTTTGGCCGAGCACCGTGGCACCGCTAAAGTCGCTAAGCTTGGTGGCGTTTTGGTAGGGGGAACCCTCTTTTACGAACAGGCCAAAGTAGCCAATGAAGTACGGGTCGGAGAAGCCGACCGACTCCTCGCGCTCGGGCGTGGCGCTCATACCGGCGATGATGAGGTCGATCTGGCCGTTGTTGAGCGAATCGATAAGACCCGAGAAGCTCTGCTTGACGGCAACGGGCTCGCCACCGAGGGCCTTGCAGACGATCTTGGCGATCTGCACGTCGTAGCCGTCGGCATAGGCACCCTGCACGTTGTCGATGGGGATAGTGTACTTGCTGGCTTCGGAGACCTGCCAGTTGTACGGGGCGTAGGCCGCCTCCATGCCAATGCGAATCTTGTCCTTGCCGATCACGGAATCGGACAGGTCGTCGCGACCGCCGCCCGTCGTGGGCCGAACCACCTTGAGCGTTGACGGGCGCTGACAGCCGGCAAGCGCGCCGGCGACGACGGAAGCGCTCGCAGCGAGAGCGCTACCCAAAAAGATGCGACGGCTGCATACCGGCTGTGGATGCGCGTCGCGTTGATGGGGAGAATGCATAATCTGCCTTCCCTGTTGAATCGTATGCTGACGACTTAACAGGATACCGCTCAGCGCTACCTCCAGCAAATGCATATATAAATGCATATATGCAAGTTTACGAACTGAAAACGATTGGTAGTCGTTGGGGACGTTCTTAAACGACTAGTCAAACAAGAACGTCCCCAACGACTAGGCATGAAAAAGGCAAGGCATAGACCTTCTGGTCATGCCTTGCCTTTTGAATGACAAATTGTCGCCCTGGGCGGCACGCAGCGTCGACTAGTCCGCCGTTCGTCAGAACGGCGGAACCTCTAGAATAAGGTGACGCTAAAGCTGCGGACGTCCGTCTCGCCCGGTGCCAGCGTAATGGTGTTGACCTTGTGCTCAAAGACATCGTCCTCGGTGTCCATGGTGGTGTGACCGGTCCAGGGCTCGAGCGCCACAAACGGAGCGTCGTTGGCGGCAGACCACACGCCAATGTACTTAAAGCCCTCAAAGTCGATCTTGACGCCGTGACCCGACTTGCGGCCGCGCAGCGTGAGCGTGGAGCCCGGGGTATCGGTGAACATGATGGCGTCGTTATCGAAGCTGCGGTGCGTGATGGGCAGCACGTCCGAGTTATCGGGAGCCTTGTAGCTGCCCTCGAACGTCATAAGACCGTCGGGCGTGATGATGGGAGCCTCGTTAGTCCAAGCCTCGGTAAACGCCAGCTCGTAATCCTCGAATGCCTCGTCCTCGGCACCGGGAGCCGGTACGTTAAACGCAGGGTGGCCGCCCACCGAGAACGGCAGGTCCACGTCGCCGGTATTGGTGACGGCAAAGGTCTGCGTGAGGATGGCGTCGCCGGTCAGGGCATAGGTCATGTTGAGCTTAAAGTGGAACGGAAAGGCCTTGAGCGACTCGGACGTGTCGGTGATCTCGTACGTTACCGAGGAGCCGTCCTCCGAAACCTCGACCAGCTTGTGCTCGACGATGCGCGCGAGTCCGTGGCGCGGCATCTCGCAGGTGCCGGCCGCAGACGTTGCCGTGTTGTTGCGCAGCGAACCCACAATGGGGAACAGGATGGGCGCGTGCTTGCCCCAAAAGGCGGGGTCGCCCTGCCACAGATACTCGTTGCCGTTGAGAGCAAGGCTCGTGAGCTGGGCGCCCATGGAATCGATGGCCGCGGTGAGGCCGCCGCGCTTGATGGTAGTGACGGTAGACATGCTACTTCCTCCAAAAGTAAACAATAGTGTCGAGGGCTATTGTCCCACTCTTGGCGGCGGGACGGGACGGCAGGCGATTATTGAGTAGCCATAGCGGAATGAGCGGCGAGCGCCTACTGGGTATCTACGTAAAGGTCAAACCCGCCCTGTGGCGTGGTGTCGACCGTATCGGGCGCCTGCGAGTTAAAGCTCACGGGAACCATGCGCTTTGAGGCACGGAAGCGCGTGCCGTCGGTGGCGACGGGCGGTTCATCGACGGTGAGCTCGTAGTCGCCGGGCTTAAGTTCGATGCCGTCACCAGCGGAATTGACGTATTGATACTCGTCAATCGTCTGCCCTTTGAGCGTGCGCCCCACGATATGGATGAGCATTTGGCTGTCGCCGCGCGCGGTGTCCCACGTCGCGCCGTCCTTGACCTCGACCGACACATGTACCGAGCGCGTGCGGCCGAGCGATTGCTCGACAGACATCTCGACCCTGGCGGCGTCTTTTCGCTGCTGCTCGACATGGCTCCAGACGTTTCCAATTACCGAGCATGCGATAACGCCGGCCATGAAGGCGATAAGGATGGGGCCAAGCGGAGAGCGACGTCCTGCATCTTCCTCGCGAGACAGATTGGGGCGACGTGTGGGTGCGGGCGCCTGAGCGCCCTGCGAGGGCACGTCGAGAATACTGAAGGATGCCGTGCTGTCGGGATCGATGGTGTGACGCGGCTGCGGGGTCTTTGCCGGCGAGATCGACATGTCGGCTGGCTCGCCGAGCGTGGCCGTAGCGTCGGCCTTGGCCTCGTCTGCCTCGGCCTGGGCCCAAGCTTGTTCGAAGGTCAGGGGCTCGACAGGGTCGAGGGCGGCGTCCGAGTCGGCGGCGACGTCGTTGCCGGTCTCGTCCTCGTCGCTCGACACGTCACGCGGCGCGGGCTCGTCCCACCCCTCGTCCGGAGTCTCACCCTCGCTATACCACCATTCAAAGTTATCGATATCCATACGGGGCGCCCCTTAGGCCTCGCAAATAAACACTCGCTAGTTTTATACCCCCAGACGACACCGAAGCTCACCCGCGCCGGACACAAAAACCGTCACAACATTCGACGCTTTTCCTCGATTTCGAGATTTTCGCCGAATGTTGTGACGGTTTGGATGTGACAAAGGGACTGTCCCTTTGTCACATAGCGAGGGCCGTACGGATGGATGGGTCGCTGAGAGCCTCGCGGAGCCAGGGGGCCAGCTGCTCGGGGTGACCCTGCAGGTAGCCGTCGAGCTCGGACGGGGCCACCGGACGCACTTCCGAGATCTCCTCCCGGTTGATATGCAGCTCGCCGGGCTCAACATGGGCGAGGTAGACCTCGCACCATTCGCACTCGCAGCGACCGTCACCGTGGTCCTCGCGGTACACCACGTGACCGAGGTGCTTGAGCTGATCGGGCTCGCGCGTAATGCCGAGCTCTTCGTTGATGCGGCGCGCCGTGGCGGCCGCGACGTCTTCCCCGGAGAGCGGATGGCCGGCACAGCTATCGGCCAGCACCCCGCCCCACAGTCGCTTGAGCGGACTGCGGCGACAGAGCAGCAGGCGCGCGTCTTCGCCCTGGCCCTCGACCAAAAGCGTCAGAAATGCTTGATGCAAAATGCCCTCGCCGGTATGGGCCTCGATGCGGTCGACGGGACCAAGCGCCTCGCCGGTCGCGGCATCGACCGCCACGACCTCGGCGCCCGCGCCGCCCTCATCCCAGCCGGCGCGCAGAATGCGGGCTGCGGCCTCCTCAAGCGCAAACTTGCCCTCGCCCACTGCAACCTTTGTCGTGTGCATACCCATGGGATCTCCTGTCGCCCGCAATGTACCTGAGACCATCTTCACCTGTATTGCGACTATACAGGCAAGCTTTCCATGTGACAAAGGGACTGCCCCTTCGTCACATTCTGTTAGAGTTGCAGGGATTGAATCCCGCTTATTCATGCGACATTGGAGTGACAACCTTGACCGCCGCAACCACGCCTAAAAGTAAGTCAACCGCCGCCGCGCTCTCCCCCGCGCGCACCAAGCTCTGCCTGGCGCTGCTCGTGCTGTTGGGATTCTCGCTCGGCTGCTCCGAGTTCGTGGTCATCGGCATCGAAAGTGACTTGGCAACGGAACTCGGCGTATCGCTTGCCACCGCAGGCCAACTTATTAGCGTGTTCGCACTGGTCTACGCTATCGCGACGCCGGTGCTCGCGCTCAGCACGGGGCGTTTTCGCCGCTACCAGCTGCTCGTGTGCTACAGCATCGTCTTTGTGCTCGGCAACCTGGTCATGGCGTTGACGCCCAACTTCCAGGTGCTGTTCATCTCGCGCATCATCCTGGGCTCCGTCTCGGGCGCACTGCTCGCCGTGGGCGTGACGTACATCCCCGAGCTGCTGTCCCCGCAGCAAACTTCGCTTGCCATCTCGGTGGTATATGGTGCGTTTTCCGTGGCGATGGTCTTTGTGACTTCGATCGGCAAGTTTGTGGCCGACACGCTCGATTGGCACGTGGCCATGTACGGCACGCTGACCTTTGCCGTTTTGATCTGCGGAGCGCTCGTGGCGTTTATGCCGCGCGCCGGGCAAACCGACGAGCCTGCCACCTTTCGCGAACAGGCGGGTCTGCTACGCGAGCCGAGCATCATCACCGGCATGCTCATCTTTTTGTTTGGCGTGGGCTCGGTCTATGTGTTCTACGGCTACGTGACGCCTTATCTTGAGCAGGTGCTGGGCATGGGCACGGTCGAAGCCAGCACCACGCTCATGGCCTACGGCGTGTTCTGCCTGATCTCGAACATCCTGGGCGGGTGGATCGATGCGCGCTTTGGCATGAAGGCGCTGCTTGTGACGTTTGTGCTGCAGGCTGCGGCGTTACTCGGGCTGTTTGCTTTGGGCGGCACCATGCCGCTCGCGCTGGTCTTTGTCTTTAGCTTGGCGCTGCTCATGTACCTGTTCTCGGTGTCGTGCATCACACACTTTATGGATGTGGCACGCAGCCGCCACCCCAAGTCGATGGTACTCGCAAGTTCGGTTGAGCCCATGGCGTTTAACGTCGGCATCTCGTTTGGCACCGCAGTGGGCGGCGCCGTGGTAAGCGGAGTTGGCATTGCATATGTAGGCGCGGTCGGTGCCGTGTTCTCGCTTGTGGCCTGGGCGCTCACGCTGGTGACGATTAAGTTGGCTCGCTGGGAGCGCCGTCGTCAATCAGCACAGCCCCGGATGCAGGCATAGGGGCGAACATAGCCCAAGGTGGCGAGCAACCGGTGAAAACCGTCCCATACGAGTAGTGTTTATCCGCCTGCAAGCTCCAGTAGTGCAATTTCGGGTACTTCAGATACACACTTTTCTACTATTTCGTGTATTCCAATTACATGAAATCGTACTAAACTATGTATCTGAAGTACACGAAATTGGAAAGGCGGCCCCATGCGCAGATCAATCGAATCCGTTATCGAATCATGGGCGACAAAGGACGCGTCGCGCCCCCTCCTCATCCGTGGTGCGCGACGCGTAGGCAAAACGTACGTTGCCGAGGAAATCGGCAGACGGATCGCCGGCGATGCGTTTGTCAAACTCGACTTTCAGACCGATCTTGAGCTGATCGCTCCGCTGTTCGACTGTCCCACCGACGACGTTGACGCCATCGTGGCGCGAATCTCAGACTATAAACGCACCCCCATTCGCAAAGAAACCGCCTTCATCCTGTTTGACGAGGTGCAGCTCTGCGAACGGGCGCTCAACTCGCTTCGCTTTTTTTCGGGTTCGGGCTGGCGCATATGCGCGACCGGCAGTCAGCTCGGCGTCGCCACGCGCAAGCGCAAGTTGCCTTTTCCCAGCGGCGTTCGTCAAGAGACCATGCATCCTATGTCGTTCGAGGAGTTTCTCTGGGCGCTCGACGAGGAGCAGATGGTCAATGCCATTCGTACCCACGCCGGCACGCTCGAGACCTACGCCGTGCACCAAGCCGCGCTCAGCCTGTTTCATCGATACCAGATCGTGGGCGGCATGCCCGCCGCCGTCAACGCATATCGCAAGACGTTATCCATCGAGGATGCGCGCGTCGAGCAGCGCGAAATCGACGAGACCTATACCGCTGATATGACCGACCCCGAAAACGGGATCAGCGGCGTGGCGGCGCGCAAGGTCTGGCGCTCCATTCCGTCCCAGCTGCTGAGATCGTCCACAAAAAAATTCAAGTACTCCGAGGTCGAACGCGGAGGCCGTCGCGCCAAGCTTATCGAGCCGCTCGACTGGCTCGAAGGCGCCGGCATCATATCGGTCAACAACCTGACCGAAGGCATCGAGCCTCCCCTCGTTCCCTTCGACGACGAAGATGGAAGTTTCTTTAAGGTCTATCTTCTCGATACCGGCCTCATGTTCTACAAACTCGGCATCAACCCGCGGCTCTGGCTCGACCTCAAAGAGGATTCCGCCATAGCGCTATCTTCCGATTTCCGAGGCGCCCTGGCGGAAAACTCGGTCATGCAAGCGTTTTCGGGCAATAGCTTGCAGACGTATTACTGGGTGCCGCCGTCGTCTTGGAAGACGACCGGCGAGCTCGATTTTTTACTTCAGACCGACCGTATGGAAATTGTGCCCGTCGAAGTAAAGTCCGCACGTAACGTGCGCGCGAGAACCCTCGGGTCGTTTATGGACAAAGCCCGATCGCCATATGCCTACATTTTGTCCGAGAACAATTTTTCCCGCAGCGAAACCGATGACGGGCGCGAGCTGCGCCACCTCCCCTTGTACGCAGCGGGCTTTATTGGAGCAAACTGCCTCAAGAGCAGTCTGTAAGCCCTGCGCGACCGCCTAGAAAGGAAGCCGCTCATGCAACGCATTCTTTTTATCTGCTATGGAAATATCTGTCGCTCGACGATGGCTGAGTCCGTGTTTACCGAGCTAGTGCGGCGCGCCGGGCGCGCGGGCGAGTTTGTCATTGATTCCGCTGCGACCTCGACCGAGGAGATCGGCAACCCGCCACACCACGGTACCGTTGCCAAGCTGCGCGAGGTCGGGATTCCCGTCGTCGCACATCGTGCACGTCAGGTGCGTCGCGCGGAGTATGGCGACTGGGACCACATTGTCTATATGGACGACGAGAACGCCCGCGGCCTGTACCGAATTTTTGGGAAGGACCCCGATGGCAAGATCTCGCGCCTGCTCGATTGGACCGATCGCCCCGGCGACGTGGCCGACCCCTGGTACACCGGCAATTTCGACGCCACCTACCGCGATGTACTCGCCGGTTGCACCGCCATGCTCGAGCAGCTGTAGGCGCTCGGGCGGCGCGGGCACACGGGCCACGCCATCGGCATAAAACGAGCGTGAATTTTCTCCCACTTTGAGCGTTCGAGTGCGCTCTAAACGGGAGAAAATCCACGCTCGTTATCTCGGTGGGAGAAAATCCACACTCATGAATGTGACAAAGGGACTGTCCCTTTGTCACATCCGGGACTGGCCCTAGACCGGCTTGACCTCCAGCTTTATCCCCTCGGCGCAGGAGTCGCCCAAAACATCCGAAAGGGCCCAGGTCGCATATAGCGGCAAATAGAGAACCGCTCCGTTGCGCTCAACGTTGCCTCTCGAAAAAACAATCCCGAGCCTTACGCCATATTCAGCCGTATCAAGCACATGACCGAGCGCAGCGTGCGCGTGGTAATAGGAGCCCGATTTAACCTCGATCGGAACAGCCGTCCCATCCGGTCCGTCGACCACAAAGTCCACTTCACCGCGCTTTTTTGTCTGATAGTAGTAAAGCTGGCGATTTTGGGCAGTCAGCTGCTGGGCCACCACGTTTTCGTAAATGCCGCCCAGATTGGGCTCCTTGCTATCAAGATACGCCGCTTGGGCGACTCCAACGGGGTAGCGCGCCATCAACATGCCCGTATCCGATTGGTATAGCTTGAACTGCGATGGCCGTGCCGTCTTGAGCAGGGGCGACTTTGGCTCGGTTACGATATCGGCTTTGAGAGCAACGCCGGCATCGACAAGCCAGACAAAATCTCGCTGGTACTTCTCATAATGCGCCTTGGGGTCAATGGAATTGAGCACGAAACGCTTGTGTTCGCCCTCGAGCATAATAGGGAGCTGATCGTAGATGCTCTGCACCTGCAGGGCTCGCCCGCTTGCATACTTGGAGATATCCCGCCGGTACTGTTCGTTGAGCTCTGACTGTAGCTGACGAACAGAGGCAAGGTCGCCCTGCGTGTCAAGGAAACGCTGCACGACCTCCGGCATTCCGCCGACAACGGTATAGGTCCTGAAGTTTGCCATCATCGCGTCATGAATGTAATCAGGAATGGGCCTCTCGCTGATACACGCGTCACGTATCGTTTGGCGAGCCCCCTCGCTCACCCCGGTTGCCCAGCAAAACTCCTCAAAATCGAGCGGGAACATCCTAAGCTCGTGGACATACCCCACGGGATAGGACCTGACGCCCTTGAACTGGGTCCCGAGCATTGACCCCGAAAACGCCCAGCGGCACCTCCCGTCCTCAACAAGGAACTTTGCCATCGTCATGATGTCGGGGGCCTCTTGGACCTCATCGATAAACACGAGCGTTTTGCCTGGTGCAATCGACTTTCCCGAAAGAAGCGTCACCCTGCTGATGAAATCATCGGCATCCCGCGCCTCGAGAAGAGCATCTTTTGCCTGGCGATTTTCCATGAGGTTAAGCTCGATGTAGGTTGCATGGCTGGCTTTGCCAAATGCGCGAATCGAATAGCTTTTGCCGATCTGGCGAGAACCCGTGATGAATAAGGCCTTTTGCTCGGCAGACTTCAGCCAACGCTCCAGCTCTGCCGCTATTTTCCTGCGCAGCATAGGCTCTCCCCTCAGTGTCATCAAATGAAATGCAAAGTTTTATGCGCTTAATTATCGATGAAATGTAGGATTTTTAGAACCTAAAATCGGATGAAATGCAGAGATTTAGGATTATAAGCAAAAAGAAGGGGCAGCCCCGGCGAATGTGACAAAGGGGCTGTCCCTTTGCCACATTGCGCTCGACTACTCGTCAACGATCTCGGCAAGCCAGACGTTCAGCGTATCGACCTCGGGGCAGCAGAACTTTGCCGTACCAGGCTCGTTGCCAGGCACGGTTCCGCCATAGCGCAGGATATCGATATAGGGAAAGCCCACATGGCAGGCCATGGCACACATCTTGCCGCGGTCGCGGTCAAAGTCGAAGACGTCGCCCGGTTTGTGACCATGGTGGCAGCGGCACGCACCCAGCTGGTCCACGCAGCTCACGCGGATACGCGAACGCTTGCCACGCGGCGCGCCGAGCGGCTTGCCCCCGCCCGCAGGCTTGGCGCCGCCCTCGCCAGCATTACTCATGGTCAATCACGTCCAGGCAGGCCTCGATGGGAAGGCCAGCCGACTTATCCTCTTGGTCGGCATTGCGCTCGATAAGCTCAGCCACCACGCGCATGGCATCGGACGTCGCGCGCTGCAGACTCCAACCTGCCATAACGCGGCCGACGAGCACCGCCGAGAACGTGTCGCCCGTGCCCGGGAAATAGACCGGGATCAGGTCGAAGGGAATCGTGAAGTACTCCCCCGCCACATGGTCGTAACCGATGACGACATTCGCACCGTCGACCACAGCGCTCGTAATGACCACCGACTTGGCGCCCAGGGCACGCACGGCATCCACAAGAGTGCGGCCCTCATCGGGCGTGATTTGCTCGGCAATGGGCGTATCGGTGAGCAGGCACGCCTCGGTGTAGTTTGGCACCGCATAGTCGGCGCACTCGAGCAGGCTGCGCATGAGACCGATCGTGGACTCGGGCACGCCGGCGTAGAGCTTGCCGTTGTCGCCCATGATGGGGTCGACGAACACCTTGGTACCCTTTTGCGCGCGACGGTGGCAGAAGTCCGAAATGATGCGCGTCTCTTCCTCGGTCACGATAAAGCCGGTAGAGATGGCGTCGAACTCAAAGCCGAGCTCCTCCCAGATGGCGAGGCTCTGGCGCACGTACTCGGTGGTGTCGTGGATGTAGAACTTGGGATAGTTGAGCGTATCGGACACAAGTGCCGTCGGCAGGTTGTGGATGCGGTAGCCCATGTGCGACAGCACCGGCAGCATGGCGGAAAGCGCGACCTTGCCGTAGCCGCACATATCGTTGATCAGCAGCAGCTGAGTGTTCTTCATGAGGGTCTCCCTTGGTTCGGGCACGGCGCAGCAGCGCCACAGTGCGACTAAGTGTAGCGCAGGGGACGTTGTGAGCGGAGTCGAGCAGCGCGAAGGGTAAATTGTTGCGGAAAGGTTACGGAAAATGATCCCTTTTCCTCCGTCCCCAAGGGATTGCATGCACCGAAACGGACCGTGGCGGAATCACAGGTTGAGGACGGACAGCGAAAACGTTCCTAAGCGAGCAAGGTGGCGTGAAAGAGGAGGGCATAGGCCTTGTGGCCATGCACGACGATTGAACGCCAGATTGCCGCTTAGGAGCGTTTGCAGCGTCGAGCGGTTACGGCGTTTGGCAAAACGCCGTAACTTAATAAGTTTGGTACCTTGACATTCATTTCTCATGCTCCTAGATTGGTTAGGCACAAAACAATTCCACTACCTAACTAAAGAAAGGAGCAACACTAATTCATGTGCGATGAACCTCTTAACCTTTGTTCGCACGAGCCCGGCGGCGACCCGTCACAGCCGGCGGATGCACCCGAAGCGGTTAGCTCAGAAGACAAGCTTGCCAAGCGCATCCTCAATGGCCTGGGCTTTTGCGGCCGTTACATGCATTTTCATGGCGGAGGCGTGTCCGGCAAGGCGCCCATCATCTGCCTGCTGGCCAAGCAACCCGGCGGCGAGATGTCGCAGCAGGAACTCGGCATGCACTTTGACCTCAAGCCGGGGTCGCTTTCCGAGATCCTGTCCAAACTCGAGCTCAACGGCCTCATCGAGCGCAGCTGTAACCCCAAGGATCGACGGAGGCTCACCATTCGCCTGACCGAAACCGGCCGGGAAAACGCCCGCATCGACCAGGCAGCCCGCATTCGCTTTAGAGAGCAGGCCTTTGGTGCCCTCACCCACGACGAGCGCGAGCAGCTCGCCGAAATGCTCGAGAAAATCCGTGTAACCTGGGAGGAACTGGATGATTAAAACCCTCATGGGCAGCATCCGCGACTATATAAAAGTCACCGTTGCCACGCCGTTGCTCGTGCTTGGCGAGGTGCTCTGCGAGATGCTGATTCCATTTATCACCGCCAACCTGATCGACGCCATCAAAGATGGCACCACCGTAGCCGAGATGCTTCCCACCGCGGGCTTTTTGGTGCTCATCGCGCTGACGTCGCTTGCTTTTGGCGCCGCTGCCGGCGTCACCTGCAGCCATGCGAGTTGCGGCTTCGCTAAGAACCTGCGTCACGACCTGTTCTACAAGATCCAGACGTTCAGCTTTGCCAACATCGATGAGTTCTCGAGCTCCTCGCTCGTCACGCGCCTGACCACCGATATCAACAACGTGCAGCAGGCCTTTATGATGATCATCCGTATCGCCGTGCGCGCGCCGCTGGTATTGATCTTCGCCTTTACCATGGCATTTATCATGGGCGGCAGCGTCGCCATGGTCTACCTGGTCATCATTCCGCTGCTGGGCTTTGGGCTGTTCTTTATCATCTTTAAGGTGCGTCCCATCTTCTCGCGCGTGTTCCACAAGTACGACGCCCTTAACGAGTCCGTCGAGGAAAACGTCACCGGCATGCGCGTGGTCAAGAGCTACGTGCGCGAAGACTTTGAGAAGGAGAAGTTCGCGACCGCCGCACGCGACGTCCAGATGGACTTCACCCGCGCCGAGAAGCTGCTTGCCTTTAACAACCCCATGATGAACATCTGCGTCAACGGCGCGTTTGTCGTCATCATCTACCTGGGCTCCAAGCTCATCATCACGAGCCAGGGCACGCTGTTCGACGTGGGCCAGCTCTCCTCGATCTTTACCTATGGCTTCCAAATCCTCATGAGCCTGATGCAGCTATCGATGATCTTTGTCATGGTGACCATGGCCGACGAATCGGCGCACCGCATCACCGAGGTGCTGGCCGCCGAGCCCACGATCGCCGATCCCGCCGAGCCCGTGCTCGAGGTCGCCGATGGCTCCATCGACTTTGACCACGTGAGCTTTAAGTATTCCGCGCATGCGAAGCGCCAGGCGCTCGACGATATCGACCTGCACATTAAGAGCGGCGAGACCATCGGCATCATCGGCGGCACCGGCTCGGCCAAGTCCACGCTCGTAAACCTCATCGCCCGCCTGTACGACGCCACCGAGGGTACCGTGCGCGTGGGCGGCGTGGATGTACGCGACTACGACTTGGACGCCCTGCGCCACCAGGTGGCCATGGTGCTGCAGAAAAACGTGCTGTTTAGCGGCACGATTGCCGAGAACCTGCGTTGGGGCGACCCGAACGCCACCGACGAAGAGGTCCGCGAGGCCGCGCATCTGGCCTGCGCCGACGAGTTTGTCGACGGCTTCCCCAAGGGCTATGACACCTGGATCGAACAGGGCGGCTCCAATGTTTCCGGCGGTCAGAAGCAGCGCCTGTGCATTGCGCGTGCCCTGCTGCGTCGCCCCAAGATCTTGATCCTGGACGACTCCACGAGCGCCGTCGACACCAAGACCGACGCCAAGATTCGCGCAGGGCTGGCAAGCTATCTGCCCAACACGACCAAGCTCATCATCGCCCAGCGCATTAGCTCCGTGCAGGACGCAGACCGCATCATCGTCATGGAGGGCGGCCGCATCGCGCAGATCGGTAACCACGACGAGCTGCTCAAGACGAGCGAGATCTACCGCGAGACCTTTACCTCGCAGAACAAGATGTCTGCCGAGGGCGAAGAGGCCGTCGAGGCCGACACCGAGGCATCCGTAACGCAAGCTCAGACCCAGGAAGGAGGCGAGGCACATGAGTAAGGCAACGACCGCCGAGCGCGCGCTCAACCGCAAGGGCGGCACCATGTCGCGCCTCATCAAGACGCTCTTTGGCTTTTACCCCGTGCTTTTGCCCCTCGTCGTCGCCGGCGTGGTGCTCTGCGCCATCATCAACTCCATCGGCGCGACCTTCCTTCAGAGCGCCCTGCAGATTATTAGCGAATCGTGGCAGTCGGGCGATTGGGGAGCCGCGCAGCCCAAGATCGCACAGCTCGTGACCACCCTCGCCTGCATCTACGGCATCGGCATCCTGTCCTCGCTCTTCTGGAACCGCGCCATGGCCATCGTCACGCAGGGCTCGCTGGAGAAGCTGCGCGAGAAGATGTTCAACCGCATGCAGGACCTGCCGATCCGCTACTTCGACACGCACCAGCGCGGCGACATCATGAGCCACTACACCAATGACATCGACACGCTGCGCCAGATGATCAGCCAGTCGCTGCCCAACCTGCTCATGACGGTCATCGTCATCGTCACGGTGTTCTTTATCATGCTGTACTACAGCGTGTGGATGTGCTTGGTCATTATTGCCGGCGTCGCCTTTATGACCTTTATGACCAAGCTGCTCGGCTCCAACTCCGCGCGCTTTTTTATTGCGCAGCAGACCGAGCTCGGCGTAGTCGAAGGTCATATCGAGGAGGTCATGAACGGCCAGAAGGTCGTCAAGGCATTCTGCCACGAGTCTGCCGCCGAGGCCGATTTTGACGAGCGCAACGAGAAGCTCTTCGAGGTCTCGCAGAAGGCCAACATGTACGCCAACATCCTCATGCCCGTCCTTATGAACCTGGGCAACCTGCTCTACGTGCTGGTCGCGCTGGCCGGCGGCATTTTCCTGGCGCTGGGCGTGCCCAACCTGAGCATCTCGGGCATGGCGCTGTCCATCGCCGTCGTGGTGCCGTTCCTCAACATGACCAAGCAGTTCTGCGGACAGATCGGCCAGATCTCGCAGCAGATCAACGCCGTGGTCATGGGCCTCGCCGGCGCCGACCGTATCTTTGAGCTCATCGACGAGGAGCCCGAAGCCGACGAAGGCTATGTGACGCTCGTCAACGCTCAGGTGAACCCCGACACCTGGCAACTCGAGGAGGCCGACCACCACACCGGCATGTGGGCGTGGAAACATCCGCACCGCGCAACCGGCGAGATCGAGTACGTGCCGCTGCGCGGCGACCTGGTCATGGACAACGTCGACTTTGGCTACACGCCCGACCACGAGGTGCTGCACGGCGTGTCCGTGTTTGCCAAGCCGGGCCAGAAGGTCGCGTTTGTCGGCGCCACCGGTGCCGGTAAGACGACCATCACCAACCTCATCAACCGCTTCTACGACATCGCCGACGGCAAGATCCGCTACGACGGCATCAACGTCAACAAGATCCGCAAGGCTGATCTGCGCCGCTCGCTGGGCGTCGTGCTGCAGGACGTGAACCTGTTCACCGGCACCGTGATGGACAACATCCGCTACGGCAACCTGGACGCTACCGACGAGGAGTGCGTCGCGGCGGCCAAGCTCGCGGGCGCGGACGACTTTATCACCCGCCTGCCCGACGGCTACGACACCATGCTCACCGGCAACGGCGCACAGCTGTCGCAGGGCCAGCGCCAGCTGATTTCGATCGCACGCGCCGCCGTCGCCGATCCGCCGGCGATGATTCTGGACGAGGCCACGTCGAGCATTGATACCCGCACCGAGGCCATCGTGCAGGCGGGCATGGACAAGCTCATGGAGGGCCGCACGACGTTTGTCATCGCGCACCGCCTGTCCACCGTGCGCAACTCCGACGCGATCATCTGCCTGGACCACGGCCGCATCATTGAGCGCGGCAACCACGACGAGCTGATCGCCAAGCGCGGATATTACTACCAGCTCTACACCGGAGCGTTTGAGCTGGAGTAGTTCGGCCCGCCGAGATGGCCGATTTGCCGCTCATTCGTCGGGCATGACCCTAAGGTCAATGCCCTCCTCTTTCGGGGCAAATCGACTCATCTCAACGACCCAAACACAATGCACCGCAACGCATAAGCCCCCGCAGTTCATATGAGCTGTGGGGGCTTTTTTCATGCCAGCCGGAAACCGTATCCCACTTTTCGGGCTCAGAATGGGATGCCGTTTCCCGCTGGCCCCCTCCGGGAAACGGCATCCCATTTCAAGGGCATAAACCGGGATGTGGTTTCCCCTAACGGCACCTTTGGGAAGCCGCATCCCACTCTGTACGCACAAAACGGGATGAGCTGTCCCATGGTGATCCAAGACCAGAAGCATGTCCGATAGCGCGGCCAGGTCAAGAACAACAAGGCAAGCGTCACGCCAATTTGGACGAGCGTCTGCTGCAGTTTAAGGCTGCTGGCCCATATGGTAGAGTTAACCACCCATGAATTTCAGCACACTGCGTGCTACCTGTTCTTTTGTCATTTAGGGAAGTGAACTTGTGAATACTTCTGTCGCCAAGAAGGCCAGCCAGGCGGTGCGCCTGCTCATGATGGTGCTCACGGCAGTTCTCATCTTCTTCTTCATCAATGTCATGCTGCTCGTCTCCGATATCCAGGGCACGGCGCGTGTGGTCAACTACGCCGGCCTGGTGCGCGGCACCACGCAGCGAATCGTTAAGCTCGAGGACGCGGGCCAGCCTCAAGATGACCTGCTCAAAGCCGTGGATTCATACATCAACGGCTTGCGTTACGGAAGTGACGACCTCAACCTCGTCCGTCTCGACGACGATGAGTATCAGGCAAAGATGACCGAGCTTGCAAATTATTATGATGAGCTTTGCGCCGAGATTAGCCGCGTGCGCGAAGTCGGCTACGAGAGCACCGACATCATCTCCATGAGCGAGGAGTTCTTTGGCATTTGCGACGATGCTACGCGACTCGCAGAGGACTACTCTCAGGAGAAGGCGTCGGCGCTCAACTATCTCGAGGGCTTGGTGATCATCGACATCGTGGGCTTGGTGGCGACCTTTGCGGTCGAACTTGTTCGCGCGGTGCGCACTGCCGCGCTCAACCGCGAGCTGCAGAGCAAAGTCTATCTCGACGAAGCCACAGGACTGCCCAATAAGAATAAGTGCGAGGAGATCTTGGGGCAGGAGCAGCCTGTCTCCGCGGAGGCGCCCGTTGCGCTGTGCGTCTTCGATCTTAACAATCTGCATATGGTCAATAACAACTTCGGCCATGAGAAGGGCGATGAATACATTCGCTCTTTTGCCCAACAACTGGGAAGTGTGGCGTCCGAGACCTGCTTTGTGGGTCGCGACGGCGGCGATGAGTTTATCGCGGTGCTGTGGGATGCCGACCGAGCCGCTGTGGAATCCTGTCTCGCTCGGGTTCGTGCGAACGTGAACGAGTATTCCGGGGCTCACCCCGACATGCCTATCAGCTATGCGGTGGGCTACGCGCTTTCCAGTGATTTTGATGAACCGCCTATGATGCGTGAGCTCTTTTCTCAGGCCGACAAAAACATGTACATCGACAAGAACCGCGTAAAGACAGCCGAGGCAGCCGGGCCGCAACGCGAGGACCGCTAAACCCGTAGCAAAGGGTAGCTAATTTGGGACGGGACTCTTTTGGCTATTTGAGAAGTTGTGCCATGGCGTTGACGAATTTTTGGACTTGGAGGGTGGGCTCGAGCGGATAGTGCAAAAAGACCGGTACCTCGCGGCCGCACAGGAACGGCACGCCCACAAAGGCCGGGTGCACCCCCGACCACGCTCCACAGGTGAGCACCGCGTCGCCCTTTTCCTCGGCTTCGTTAAAGAGCGCAAAGTCGAAGCTATCCACATCGATCACGTCCACGCCGCCGTCGGCCAAAAGGTCGATGCGCAGGCTGTCCATGGCGTCGTTGCCGTGGCGCAGCACGCGCAGACGCATACCCTCCAAGTCGGCGACCGTAATGCGTGTCTTGCGCGCCAGTGGGCTCGTGCGCGGCAGGTCAATATAAAACGGCACGTCGACAATGCGGAGCTTTTGGCAGGCATCGCCCCAGCGCGGGGTCGAAAAACTCGACTGCACCACATCCACCTCTCGACCGAGGCTACGCATGACGGATTCGCGCTCGTCGTAGAGGTCACTTACCGGCACGATCTCAAATCGCAGCGACGGTTCCAGATCGTGGATGCCCGACCACATCGACAGCGTTTGGCGCCCCGGGCACATCATCGACACGCCCAGGCGCACCGCGCCGCCATCGCCCGCCGCGCGTCGGGCACGGCGAAGGGCATCCTCGGACTGGCGCATAATCGAGCGCGCGTCGTCTACCAGTAACGCGCCGGCCGGTGTCACCTTGACGCCCGAGTGCGAGCGCTCGAACAACGTGATGCCAAACTCGGCCTCAAATCCCGACACCTGCTTGACGAGCGCCGGGGTCGACACGCGCAATTTTGCCGCCGCACGCGAGAAGCTTCCCAGCTCCGCGGCGGCCGATATGGCCTCAAGTCGTCGATCGTACACGTCAATCTCCCGTTTTCGTGTCTGTGGCCACATGGTGCCACAGGGGGTTGTTTTCGCAGGTCACGCGCTCAATTGAGAAAAACTGCATCGCACGGTGTAAACCTACGGTTAACGCCATTCTAACAAATATGCAATTCACCTGCGCAAATGCAAAGCATACGATAACCAACGAAAACCACGTGGGTCGGTTAATGGGAGCGACCCACCGGGAGGCACAAGAAGGGAAGTTCCTATGAGCAATTGGCTTAAGCTCGAGGGCGATGTCTGCGCCGTGACTGGCGCGCTCGGCGGTATGGGCGTCGAGATTTGCCGCGAGTTCGCCCATAACGGCGCCAACGTCGTCCTGCTCGACCTGGACGAGGAAAAGGTCAAGGCCGCTGCCGCCGACCTCGCCGCTGAGTTTGGCATCCACGCCGAGGGTTACAAGATGAACGCCACCGACGAGGCCGAGGTTCAGGCTGCCGTCGACGCCACCATCGCCGACTTCGGCCGCGTCGACGTTCTCGTCAACACCGCCGGCATCCTGCGCTTCGCCGCCATGGAGGACCTGCCGCTGAGCGACTGGGAGCAGGTGCTCAACGTCAACCTCACCGGCTACTTCATCACCTCGCAGCGCTTTGGTCGCGAAATGATCAAGGCCGGCCAGGGCCGCCTGGTGCACATCTCGACCGTTGCCAGCCACTCCCCCGAGACGTTCTCGGGCGTGTACAGCTCCACCAAGGCGGGCGTCAACATGATGTCCAAGATGCTGGCTGCCGAGTGGGGCCCCTACGGCGTGCGCTCCAACTGCGTCGAGCCCTGCTTCGTTAAGACCCCGATGTCGGCCAATTTCTACGCCGACCCCGAGGTCGAAAAGAGCCGCAGCCGCCTCATCGCCACGCGCCGCATCGGCGAGGTCAGCGATATCGCCAACGCCGTCATGTTCCTGGCGTCCAAGCGCTCGGACTTTACCACCGGCGACGCCATCAAGGTCGATGGCGGCTTCTCCAACATGATGGGCGACCTCACCGCCAAGCCCGGCGGCCGTCGCGCCTATGCCGACAACTACCTTAAGAACAAGGGTGTCGAGCTCTGGTCCGATGAGTCCGGCGTCGCCAAGCCGACTGACCAGTAAACCAACCTGACAGGGAGGCCCGCGGACACGCCCGCTCCTCCCCCGTATCGATTAGAAAGAGTCCAATGGCTTCCACCAACTCCAACAAGGGTCGCGCCGTCGTGCTTTCCGCCGCGTGCGTCACCATGTTCTTCATCAGCTCCATCGCGCTGTATTCCGTCGTGAGCAAGAACCTGCTCGCCGTCTACCCCGAGTGGTCCAGCGCTCTTACCTGGGCCTTCCCGGTCTTTCAGACCATCATGGCCGCGACGGGCATCTTCGCCGGCCGCATCTCCGATAAGATCGGCCCGCGCAACGTCGTGATCGCCGCCGCCGTGTGCTACGGCCTGGGCTGGTTCATGTCCGGCACCGTCACCGAGCCGTGGCAGTTCTACCTGTGGTTCTCGCTCGTCGCCGCCATCGGCAACGGCCTGGGCTACAACCCGGCGCTCACCACCGGCCAAAAGTGGTTCATCGACAAGAAGGGTCTCGCCTCCGGCATCACCCTCGCCGCTTCGACCGCCGGCCCCGCTGTACTGTCCCCAGTGCTCGCCTCGCTGCTCATCCCGAGCCTGGGCATCTTTGGCGCCCTCAAGGCACTCGGCGTCATCTTCTTTGTGATGATCTCCGCCTCCGCCCTGTTCTTGAAGGCCCCCGAGGCCGGTTGGCTGCCCGAGGGCTTCGAGGCCCCCAAGGGCGGCGCGCATGCCGGCACCTTCGGCGACCTCACCCCGGGCGAGATGGTCAAGACCCCGCGCTTCTGGGTCCTCATCGTCACCTTCGCCTTTGCCGCCACCGCGGGCACCCTGCTCGTGGGCAAGGTTGCCTCCATCGCCGCCGTCCAGCTCTTCGCCGACCCCACGAGCGCCGCGGCCGTCGCCCTCGGCGGTGTGGTGGTCTCCGTCAACACCTGCGCCAACCTGGTTGGCCGTCTGTCCTTTGGCCAGATCATCGACAAGCTCGGCGCCTATAAGTCGCTGCTCATCAGCCTTGTCGTCACCATCGTCGCACTCGTCATCATGTCGATGAGCTTTACGCAGGCCATGTTCTTTGTTGCGCTCGCCCTGCTCGGCTTTAGCTTTGGCGCCCTGCTCGTCATCTACCCGCCGCTCACCGGTGGCGCCTTTGGCACCAGCAACATCGGTGTCAACTACGGCATCATGTTTTTGGGCTATGCCGCTTCCACCTGGATCAGCCAGCCCATCACCGCCGTGCTGTATCACGCCGAGGCCGGCAGCGCCGCCTACCAGCAGTCCTTCTACGGCGCCATCGTGATCGCCGCCATCGCCGTCGTGCTCACCGTCTACATGATGGTCTCCGACAGCAAGAAGAAGTCTGCCTAGTTTTACCGATGCGACAAAGGGACGGCCCCTTTGTCGCATTCCACCGGTCACCAGTATTAAGGAGTCGAAATGTCTGAGCTCAACCCCGTCCGCATTGCCGTTATCGGCGCCGGCGCCATGGGCCGCAACCACATCCGCTTTGTCACCGAGGAGCCCGAGGCCGAGCTCGTCGCCATCGCCGACGCCTTTGAGGGCGCCCGCGCCACGGCCGAGGCCGCCGGCGTGCCGTTTTACACCGATCCCGCTCAGATGATGGACGAGGTCAAGCCCGAGGCCGTCATCATCGCCACCCCCAACGACCTGCACCTGGGCGTTGCCCGCGAGGCTGTGAAGCGCAATATCGTGCCGTTGATCGAAAAGCCGATCTCCAACGATCTCGAGGATGCCCAGGCCTTCGCCGCCGAGGCCGAGACCGCCAGCGTGCCCGTGCTCGTGGGTCAGCACCGTCGTCACAACCCCTTCGTCAACAAGGCCAAGGAGATCATCGAGTCTGGCGAGCTGGGCAAGCTCACCGTGTCGAGCTTCCACTACATGATCTATAAGAACGACGAGTACTTCGATGTCGAGTGGCGCCGCAAGAAGGGTGCCGGCCCGATCCTGGTCAACCTGGTGCACGACGTCGACCTGCTCCGCTACCTGCTGGGCGAGCCCGTTGCCGTCCAGGGTATGCAGTCCAGCGCCGCCCGCGGTTTTGAGACCGAGGACTCCGCCGTGGTCAACGTCCGTTTTGCCGATGGCGCGCTCGCAAGCATGACCATCTCCGACGCCACCGCCAGCCCCTGGAACTGGGAGGCCACCGCTCGCGAGGATCCGCAGTACCGCCCCTTCGACGCCGACGCCTACTTTATCGGCGGCACTAAGGGCGCCCTGTCGCTGCCCCGCCTGCACCAGTTCTCTTACGACGGCGCCTCCAACTGGCACAAGCCGCTGCAGATGGAGATTCCGGCCGTCGACCCGGCACTGCCGCACAAGATGCAGCTCAAGCACTTTGTGAAGGTTGTCCGCCGCGAGGTCGAGCCCGTCGTGACCCCCGCCGATAACGTCAAGACGCTCACGCTGCTTAACGCTATCAAGGAGGCCGCCGAGACCGGCCAGCTCGTCGAGCTGTAATGCTTTAGGGCGAGCCGCGGCAGACTCCCCGCCGAGCGCCTTGGCCCGCCGCCAACAAGCCCCTCTTCTTTACCCCGCGAGCAGCCTCCTGCCCGCGGGGCATTTTGCTACCTTGCCGACGATTTTTCTGGGGCGGGGGCCATTTTGCGCCTCAGTCTGATTCGTTCGCCACGAAATGGGCCTATCTACTACGTTTAACCGATCGCCCTTAACCATGCCAAATTTCGCGAAATAAAAACCGCAGGTAGACGGCTTGCCGATTTTCGGAAAACCGGGGGATGGTCGACCCATACGGTTCAAACGTAGTAGATAGGCCCCTTTCGTGGCGCAACCCCAAAACAGTCTTTTGGGACGGGTGGTATCCTTGGTAGCCCTGTGCTGCAAACGCACCTTAAACGCAAGGAGTCCCATGGATCTTATCGCCCAGCTCGCCCGCGAGCTCAACCTTAAGGCCGCCAACGTCGAGGCTGCCGTCAAGCTCATCGATGAGGGCAACACCATCCCCTTTATCTCGCGCTACCGCAAGGAAGCAACGGGCGGCATGGACGACGTCGCCCTGCGCGCGCTCGACGAGCGCCTGTCCTACCTGCGCAATCTTGAGCAGCGCAAAGAGGACGTCATTCTGCTCATCGACGCCCAGGGCAAGCTCACGCCCGAACTCGAACAGCAGATTCGCGAGGCCACGCAGCTCCAGCGTGTCGAGGACCTCTACAAGCCCTACCGCAAAAAGCGCATGACCCGCGCGCAAAAGGCCCGCGAGGCCGGCCTGGAGCCGCTCGCCAACATGATCATCATGCAGGCCTCGGCCAAGGGCAGCGCACTCGACGCCGCCGCGGCATACGTCAACGAGGAGGCCGGCTTCGACACGCCCGAGAAGGCGCTCGCCGGCGCCGCCGACATCGTGGCCGAGACGGTAGCCGAAGATCCCGAGAACGTCGCCGACCTGCGCGCCTTTACGCAAAACACCGCCGACATCGTCGTCGAGGCCACCGACCCCGCCGAAAAGACTCCCTACGAGCCCTACTACAACTTTGACGAGCCGCTGCGCCGTATACCCAACCACCGCGTGCTGGCTATCGACCGCGGTGAGCGCGAGGGCAAACTCCGCGTGCACGTGAACGTCGACGGTGCTGTCGCCACGGCGCGCCTCGGCAGCCGTTGGCCCCGCCGCCAAGGCGTGTTCGCGCCCGTCTTTGACGCCGCTATCGCCGACGGCTACAAGCGCCTCATGGCCCCCTCGCTGGAGCGCGAGGCCCGCGCCAAACTCACCGTTCGCGCCCAGACCGAGGCCATCAACGTCTTTGCCAAGAATCTCGAAGGCTTGCTCTCGGCACGCCCCGTGCGCGGCGCCCGCGTGCTCGCGCTCGATCCGGGCTACCGCACCGGCTGCAAGGTCGCCGTCATGGACGAGACCGGCAAGCTGCTCGACCACGGCGTGGTCTATCCCACCAAGCCGCGCCACGACGTCGCCGGCACCAAGCGCGAGCTCGCCCGCCTCGTCAAGAAGGACAGCGTCAACACCATCGTCATCGGCAACGGCACCGCCAGCCGCGAGACCGAGGAAGTCGTCTCGGAGTTCATTGCCGAGCAGGCGCCCAGCCTTCGCTACACCATCGTCAACGAGGCCGGCGCGTCGGTGTACTCCGCTTCCGAGCTCGCGAGCCAGGAGTATCCCGACCTGGACGTCACCGTGCGCGGCGCCATGAGCCTGGGCCGCCGCCTGCAGGACCCGCTGGCAGAGCTCGTCAAGATTCCGCCCCAGTCCATCGGCGTGGGCCAGTACCAGCACGACCTTGACCAGGCTGAGCTCTCGCACACCCTGGGCCACGTGGTGGAGGACGTCGTCAACCGCGTGGGCGTCGACGTGAACACCGCGAGTGCGAGCCTGCTGGGATACGTTTCGGGCATTACGCCGAGCGTAGCCAAGAACATCGTGGCCTACCGCGAGGAAAACGGCGCCTTTACCGATCGCCGCCAGCTTAAGAAGGTCCCCAAACTGGGGCCCAAGGCATATCTCAACGCCGCGGGCTTCCTGCGCATCAGCGGTGGCAAGAACCCGCTCGACGCGACGAGCGTCCACCCCGAAAGCTACGAGGTGGCCACGTCCGTCCTGGAGCGCGCAGGCGTTAAAGCCAGCGAGCTCAGCCGTGGCGGCGTGCCCGACATTGAGCGCCGTCTGGGCAGCATCTCGGCGCTGGCAAGCGACCTGGACTGCGGCACCCTCACGCTCATCGACATCGTCAACGAGCTCAAGAAGCCCGGTCGCGACCCGCGCGACGACGCGCCCGAGGTGGTCTTTAGCCGCTCGGCACTTTCCATCGACGACCTGGAGCCCGGCATGGAACTCAAGGGCACGGTGCGCAACGTCGTCGACTTTGGCGCCTTCGTCGACGTGGGTGTGCACCAAGACGGCCTCGTGCACATCTCCAAGCTCGCCAACCGCTTCGTCAAACACCCGAGCGACGTGGTGCGCGTCGGCGACACGGTCAAGGTGTGGGTAGAGAAAGTCGACCGCGACCGCAAGAAGATCTCACTCACCATGGTGCAGGGGAAGTAAACCGCCAAAGCAAGGGTACCCCCTGCAGCGACGTGCAAAATAGCGAGTATTCTGCAAATTCCACCGCTCCGGATGCCTCTCAGAGACGAAAAGCAAAAAACAGCCCCCGTTTTAGCGTCGTCAGAGCCAAAACGGGGGCTGTTCCGTGCTTCAACCAGCTGGTAAAAACCTTTACCTTGCTGAATACTCTCAATTTTGCACGTCGCAGGCGGGGGTACCTTTGTCCATGGCAGGATATGAAAGCCGATTACCAACCTACTGGCAAGTTCGTGTCGGCAGCCCCGGCCTTTCCTTTGCCTAGCGCGACCCTCGCGAAGCGCGTGAGCGATAGGGAAAGGAAAGGCCGGGGCGAACAACCCTCGGCGCAGCCAGTGTTCGCGTTACGGCAGGATATGGAAGCCGAGCGAGGCGATATCCTTGGCAAAGCCGCGGACGGTGTCGAGCGAGACCTCGTACGGATCACGGCCGATGTTCTTGCGCTTGGCCAGGATGCTGTTGGGCACCGTGATGATTTGGCAACCGCAGGCCTCGGCCTGGTAAATGTTGATGAGCTCGCGTGTGGACGCCCACAGGACCTCGCAGCTGGGCTTGGCGGCAGCCTTCTTGACCGACTCCGTTATAAACGGAATGGGATCGACGCCGGTATCGGCGATACGGCCGGCAAAGAGCGAGATGATGGACGGCGTCTCGGCGTCAACGGCCTCGACCATCTCGTCGACCTGCTCGGGCGTAAAGATGGTGGTGACGTTGACCTTGATGCCGTCGGCCGAAAGCTTGCGGACCAGCTCGGCGGTGGACTCGCCCTTGGTGGTCACGCACGGAATCTTGACATAGACGTTGTCGGCCCAGGTAGCGATCTCGCGGGCCTCGACCTCCATGGTCTCGACGTCGTCGGCAAAGACCTCAAACGAGACGGACACATCGGTGATGTGAGTCAGGACCTCCTTGGCAAACGCGCGGTAATCCGTCACGCCGCCCTTCTTCATAAGGGACGGGTTGGTCGTGAAACCCTGAACGTTGCCGTTCTCGTACATGTCGAGCATGCCCTCGAGGTTTGCACCGTCAGCGAACACCTTGATTGCCATCTGCCTGATTCCTTTCGTTAGCATACGGCCGATAAACTGCTAAACACTTTACCTATGTTTATCAAGGCGTGAGCTGCGGGTTTTTATCTTCTCGGCGAACGGTATAAACACCTCAGTGTTTGGATTGATAAATCGATTGAGCATGCAAAAGCAAAGAGTCGCAGTTTGAGCAAACGTCAGAATGCGGGATTCATTAGATGAGGCCGAAATGCTGCATCGCTGTGACGGTGCCGTCGTGTGCGACATCGTCGGTCACGTAGTCGGCGACCGCCTTGACCTCGGGCATGGCGTTGCCCATGGCGACAGCCGTCTCGACCGCAGCGAGCATGCCCAGGTCGTTACCCGAATCGCCGAAGCCAAAGGTGCGCGCGTTGCCGGTGCGACCCAGGTATTCCAGCGCTCGCGCCACGCCCACGCCCTTGTCGATGCCCTTGGGGCTCAACTCGCGATTCTGACCACCGGTGTTGCACAGCTCAAACTCGCGATCGATAAAGCCATCATCGTTGGCTACGCGAGCCAGGTCGCTCGCGACGATGCCTACCTTGCCCACGCGCAGACGGCCGTCGACGCGCATTTCCTCGGTGCTGTGCACCACAGAAGTGCCGATCAGAGACGACTGCTCAACGCCCGCGGGTTCCAGGGCAAAAGTAGCCACGTTGGTCTCGAAAAAGGCTTCAATCCCTGCCGCGACCATACGGCGAGCGAGCTCCGCAACAATGTCTTCGTCAAAGCAGTCCTCATGCACCACGCGGCCCTCGACCTCGAGCGTGGCGCCTGCCATGGCAACGATGCCCGCGGGATCGAGCGCACGCAAGCTGTCCGCGATGAGCCACAGGGGACGACCCGTGCAGATAAATGCCTGGTGTCCCGCGTCGCGCAGACGATGAAACGCTTCGACGACCGTCTGCGAGGGGTGAACCGCCGAAAAGTCCTTGTCGGTCATGTTGTCGGGATCGAACGACGTCAGCGTGCCGTCCACGTCAAAAAAGAGCACGGCGGAATCGGGGCACGCATCAATCATATGGGTTCCTTTCGGGGGCGAGAGTAAACGAAGTATCCATCATATAATGGAGCGACGCAACCAGAGAGGTCACCCATGGAATTTTACGCAAGCTGCCCCGAGGGCTTTGAGTCCGCACTCGCCGATGAGCTTAAACGCCTCGGGCTTTCGCATGTTCGCCGGCTGAAGGGCCGCGCTACATTTGAGGGCGAGCTCGAAGAAGGCTACCGCGCCTGTCTGTGGTCGCGCCTAGCGAGCCGCGTGTTTGCGGTGCTCGGGCGCTTTGAGGCGCAGGATGCCGACGAGCTGTACGATAGCGTTTACGACATCACCTGGGAGACCATCATCCGCCCCGGCGCCACCATCGCCATCACCGCCCGCGGCGTGACCGAGCAGCTGCGCAACACGCGCTTCTCGTCCCTGCGCGCCAAGGACGCGCTGTGCGACCGTCTGGCCGAGACCACGGGCCGTCGCGCCGATGTCGACGTTGCCGATCCCGACGTTCACCTG
>CAJMHW010000010.1 GCA_905213325.1 Collinsella aerofaciens | reverse complement strand
GCGAAGAGCGTTGCTGCCTAGGCTAGCCCCTTGTCACACAAACTACCGAAGCCTCATATTTAGATGTTTGTCTAACTATCTAATCGCAATGCTTCAAACCACATCAAAGCAAACGCCATCGCAACCTATGGGCGATTACCTATAATGACGATAGCTAAAACACGACCGACTCCCCATCGGAGGATATCCATGACCGAAACCACAGCCGCAGCCGCCATCGAGACACGCGACACCAAGCTCGAGATCATCATGGGCCGCGAGGCACTCGATAAGCTCGCCGATGCTACGGTGCTGGTGCTCGGCTGCGGAGGTGTGGGCTCCAATTGCTGCGAGGCACTCGCCCGCGGCGGCATCGGTCATTTCGTCATTCTGGACAAGGACGTCATCGCGCCCAGCAATATCAACCGTCAGGCCATCGCCTTTCACAGCACCATCGGAAAGCGCAAGGTTGACGTGATGGAAGCCATGATCCACGACATCAATCCCGCCGCTGCCGTCATCAAGCGAACTGAATACTTGCTGAGCGACAACATCGATGATTTCTTCGCGAGCGTTTTGGAGCAGACGGACGGCAAGCTCGACTACGTCGTCGACGCCATCGACACCATCTCGGCCAAGCTCACCATTGCCAAATATGCTCAGGACCACGACATTCGTTTGGTTAGCTCCATGGGCGGGGCCAACAAGCTCCATCCCGAGTGCCTCCGCTTTGCCGACATTTTCGATACGGTACGTGACCCCATGAGCCGCATTATGCGCAAAGAATGCAAGAAGCGCGGAATCAAGAGCCTGCATGTACTGTTTAGCTGCGAGGAATCGGTTAAGACACAGCCCCGCGACCCTTCCAACATCCACGAGCGCACCGAGCTGGGAACCGCCAGCTTTATGCCGCCCATCATGGGCCAGATGATTGCCGGCGAGGTTATCCGCCAGATCAGCGGCCGCGGCACTGAGCGCGTACGCTCCGATGGCCAACGTCTGGACTAGCGGAGCGCACCGAGATGGAGCCCCGGTTATTTGATGCACACTGCCATCTTGATTTAATGGCTCACCCGGACGCCGTTGCCGATGAGGCGACGGCGCTGGGCTTGGGTCTATTTGACTGCGGCGTCAATCCGCGCGACTTTTCGGCCGCAAACGAGCGCGCCTGTCGCCAACCAGGCATCATCGCCGGCGTTGGGCTTCACCCCTGGTGGCTCGCCGATGGCCACTGCGGTTTTGTCGAAGTCAATCTGCTTTGCGAAGTTGCTGCCCAAGAACGCTACATCGGCGAAGTCGGACTCGACTTTTCCGCGCGCTTTGCTGGAAGTGAGCCGCTACAAATACAGGCACTTAACCGGCTCTGCGATGCGCTCGTGCAGCATCCTCTTACCGGGCGCGTGATATCAATTCACGCCGTTCGTTCGGCAGGAGCCGTACTGGACGTCCTCGAATCGCATGGGCTACTCATCCCAAACCCCGACTCCCCCGTTATCATCTTCCACTGGTTTAGCGGTACTTCGGACGAACTCGTCCGCGCGCGTAATGCGGGCTGTTATTTTTCCGTCAACGAACGCATGCTCGCGACCAAGCGCGGTCGCGAATACGCACGACAGATTCCACTCGACCGCCTACTGCTCGAGACCGATGCGCCGGCCGAACCAAACACAGAAACAAGCGCGCAGTCGCTCATCAAATCGCTCACAAGGACCTCGATGCGCATTGCCTCACTCAAAAACTGTGACGCAAAGCGCATCGAGTCGGCAGTTTTAACAAATGCGCACTCTGTTTTTGACCTTCGCTAACCCCTGTGGGCAAAAAATGCCAAGGGACATGCGAATCGCACAACGCAGTCCCTATTGGTAGGCAGTACAATTCGACAGCTTTACACCAATTCGTGCATGAGATCACGGTTGCGTGCATACAATTCGTCAAAGATATGACGACGCGACGCATATAACTCGTGGGCAGCCATATCGGGCTCGATTGTTTGCGCAACGCCAAGGACTTGGGCGAGTTCATCCCATGATGCGTAGGCGCCACCTGCGAGAGCTGCCATGATGGCATCACCGAAGCATGCACCCACCGTAACCTTGGCAACCGAGACCTCGCGCCCGCATACGTCGGCGATAGTCTGCATCCAAACTGGATTCTTGGTTCCGCCTCCGACAAGCATAATGCGCCCAATTGGCAGTCCATGCTCTCGCTCGATAATGTCGACATGGGATGCAACGGTATACGCGACGCCTTCCAAGGCGGCGCGAACCATATGGGCTCGCGTATGCCTTCCGGTCAGGCCAAAGAAGACGCCACGCGCCTCGGGATCGTTGAGCGGAGTACGCTCCCCCGCAAAGTACGGCAGGCACAGGAGCCCATCGGCACCCGACGCCACATCGGCGGCATCATGCGCCATAACCGAATATGCATCGGGGCCACCGTGGCCCTCGGCCTCTACGGCGTCGCGATACAGCTCTTGGCGCAGCCACGATGTGAGTGCACCCGCCGTATTGGTCCCCGCGCAAATCCCGTAAGTTCCGGGAATGATAAACGTCCCCGGCCACAGGCGGGCATCATCGACCATATGATCAGCTAGGTAGATGAAATACGCCGTGCTCCCCAACTGAACCATCATATCGCCGGGACGGAATACACCCGTCGAAATGGCCTCGGCACCAGAGTCACCCGTTCCCACTAAGACAGGTGTCCCCGCCGCGAGCCCCGTCGCCTCAGCCGCACGCTGCGTAATCACCCCGGCAATATCGGTAGCCGACATTACCTCCGCCATCTGGTCAGGCCGGCAGAAACGAGCACATTCCCGAGCATCAACCTTCCAAGTGTAGCGGTCATATAGGGGAAGAAAATCCTCCGCCAAATAACGGTCCACCGTAAAACGCCCCGTCAACTTTGCGCATAGAAACGACGACGCCGTCAGGAACTTCGCGGCACGTTCGTGCACCTCGGGCATATTCTCCTTAAACCACAAGATCTTGGGAGCAATATCTGACGAACAGGGATCGTGCCCGAAAAGCTCGCGTGCGCGATCTGACCCATATTCGGAAAGAAGCTCGTCAATCTGCGGCTTCGAACGCGCATCGACTCCATACAAAATCGCGGGCGCCAGCGCGTTGCACTCGGTATCGACCGGCACACAGTCACAACCCAATGCGGAAAGGCCCACGCATCCGATCTGTGCCGCGTTAACCCCCGATCGCGCCACCAGCTCGCGCGACAAGCGGCAAAAATCGCCCCACCAAACTGCCTCCGCATCATGCTGGTACCATCCATCACACGGGTTGTCCGTCTCGTGTCCACAAGAGGCTTGGCAAACGATGTTGCATCGATCATCGATTAAGACGCCTTTAGAGGCGCTTGTCCCAATATCAATACCCAGATAGAACGCCATAGGTGCCTACTCCCCTCGCGCCGTACGAGCGGCAGCCATAAAACGAACTACCCGCTCAACATCGACCGGGGCATCCAGCTTTCCGTCGCGCTTTAAGCACGTGCCGACAAACGCGCCATCGTAGTGAGCAAATACGTCAGCCACGATATTTTCGCGACAACCGGTGCCGCATACCATAGGCACTTCGCCAACACGCTCGCGAACCTCATCGGCAAGCTCGCCCGAAGCGCCACGACCGGCAGCCGAACCGCCGATGACCATCGCATCCGGTAGGCAATTAAAGAGAAGCGAATCGGCAATGTCCGCAGTCGTGCGGTCGTTGAGATAAACCTCCCCCTCGCTCGTGATGAAGTGAAAAAGCTTGAGGTCGTCCAAGCGCAGCGCCGCCTTGCGACGCATGGTGTGCGCGAAATCTCGGTTAATCAGCCCGAGATCACCGGCCCAGGCACCGCAAAAATTGCAGCGCGTGAACTGTGCATCGACGGCAGCGCACAGCTCGATTGTGGCATCACCATCGTAAATAGCCTCAGCTCCCCAAGGAGTCGACAGATCATGGGATAGAGTCCCGATTACATAGCCCATCGATGCAAGGGTTGAGGGAGAAACGTGCTGCTCGTAGGGCATCGAGAGCTCATTGGTAATCAAAATGCCATCGACACCGCCCTGCTGCAACGCCTCGAGATCGCGCTTGGCGGCTTCCACGACCTGCGACACGCTTCCGCCCGGGTAATACAGTGGATCGCCCGGCAGAGGACGCAAGTGCAGCATTCCGATGACCGGCTTTTCGGTCTTGAACATCGAGGTTAGAAACGACATAACGTGCTCCTTCATAGGGTTATCGCGGGGACGTTACTCCCCCAGCACTTCGACGTACACTTTTCGCTTCTGCGGACCGTCAAACTCCGCAAGATAGATGTTCTGGGCACCTCCACACACGATGTGGCCATCTTGGACGGGAAAGAAGCAACTGTTTCCACAAATCATGCTCTTGATATGCCCACAGGAGTTGTTGCCGGTGGCTCCATAGCTCGGCAGGAAGTGTGCATGCGCATAGGGGGCATCGAGCGGGGCGATGCGATCAAGCGTCTCCATAAGATCCGTCTCCACGCAGGGCAGTCCCTCGTTTACCACGATTCCACAGGTCGTATGCGACAAAATAATCGCTGCCAAGCCATTGGTCACCGAGCTGCGTTCGATGGCAGCGTGCACGTCTTCGGTAATATCGATGAACTGGTCCGGAGCAGTCGATAGATAGCTCAATGTCTCGAGCGTCACCATGTTTACTCATCCCCTTCAAGAAAACGCAGGGCATTACCCCAGTAGAGCCTTTCTCGCGCATCATCGCGCATGGGCACGGTATCGAGCGCCCGCTTGAGTTTGAATGCACGGAAGCGCGGCGTATTGCTGGCGAACATCACTTGGTGCGATAGCGCGCGCTCATACCACAGCGGCCCCATATCGACCGTGAAAAGACGCTGCATCATCTCCTCGGGCGAATCGATGTAAGTGATAGAGGTGTCCGTGTAGCAGTTGGGATACTTGAGCAGCATCGCCACGGTCTCGCGTACCCAGGGCCAGCCAAAGTGAGTCAAACTAAAGCGCACATTTGGATGCGTTGCGATTGTGTGCTCAAATGCAAGCGGGTTACTGCGCGAGAGCTCTGCGCCAGGCTCCCAAGACATACCGGCATGGAAAACCACCGGCTTGTTATAGCGCTCGCACAGCTCGTAAAGCGGCTCGGCCACAGCATCATCGGGGGCAAAACCCTGCTTTGCAGGATGCAGGCAAAGCCCCTTTGCCCCCAACTCGGTAAAGGCGCGCTCCAATTCGTCTGCGGCACCGCTCACCTGCGGGTCTACGCTCGCAAATCCCCACAGACGATCGGGATGCGCGGCAACCAGCATGGCAATCTGGTCGTTGGTGCCAAAGTGCCCTCCGCATGCCGTGGTTACATCGAGCGGCATGAGCAAGCTCTTCTGCACATCGCAGACGTCCATCTCGACTTGAAGCTCGTCCCAATCCATGGGACCCATATGCCCCATACCAAATTCTCGTGACCAAAAACCGAATCCATCAGGCTCATCACCCGGCGTACAGATCTCGCCGTAGAGCATGGGCTGAACCAACATGTCGATAACCATTTCGTACTCCTTTCCAGGCATTTGACCCTAGTACGGCTCAAACGAACCAATCACTCGGGACGACAGCTCAGCGCCCGCCTTCATACACGCCGGAATATCAAGGCCATCGATCACGCCCTTGGTAAACCCGGCAATATACGAGTCGCCGGCACCCACGGTATTAACGACCTTCTCCGCCGGTACGATCCCGCACTCATAGAAGCGCTCACCGTCATAGGCAATGCTTCCCTTCTCGCCAAGCGTAGCAACCGCAACGCGCGGTCCCAATTCCTGCACGTGGCGTACCCAGTCTCGCAGCTCCGGAGCGTCCTCTTCAAACGACATGAATGCATAGTCAACGTAAGGAAAATGATTCTCGCAGGCATATTCGGGATCCTGGCTGAACACCGAGAAGTCCATAACCACCGTCTTGCCCGCATCATGCCATTCGGGCAGGAGGTCCAAACAATTGCCAAACAGGTCGGTATGAATGATGTCATGCTCTAGGATAAACGCCCGGTCATCTTCATTCGGACGATATGTCTCCATTACGCCATCGATTGCCTCGAGATGCACGCGATCGACGCCGTCTTTCAATGCCATGAGCATCACCGAGGTGTCGCCATCCTCCACCCGCAGATGTGAGATATCGAGCCCCTCAGCGGCCAGCGCCTCTCTCATCTTGTCTCCGTACTTGTCCTTGCCGACAACCGACACGGCGGATACCGAAACGCCCATTCGTGCAAGATGGATACCCCAGTCAATGCCATTGCCAGTCGGATAGAACACGCCGATGTTTTGATAGACGTCCGCACAGCAAAAACCAGCCGCGCACGCTTTAATACCCATGGTCTTCTCCAATGTTCAAAAGGGGACCCACCACATGGCGAGCCCCCTTTTCGCATTCCGCTTATTGTTTTGCATCGGCCGTCCAAGGCCTCGTAGCCAGACCGCCGTACGCTTTCTTAAGCTATTCGACGATTGGTGCTCCGTGGCCCCAAGAACCTTCCATACCGCACACGGTCGAGGCAAACCCGGCAGCAAAGTCGAGCGCGCGCTCGATGGCCTCGGCGCCATCCTCACCGCGCTTGGCGGAATCGAGATAGCACATCAAAAACGAGGTGAGGAACGAGTCGCCCGCCCCCATGGTGTCCTTCATGTCCGTTACCGGTTTAGCCAGCTGGCGGTAATAACGCTCGCCGTCGTAAGCAATGCAGCCCTCGGCGCCCGCCGTAGCCGACACAAAACGCGGACCCAGGCCCTTCACCCATGCCAGACGCTCGCGAATCTCGTCCTCACTCGCAGCATCCGCCGCACTAAAGAATGCGAAATCGACGTAGGGCGCAATCTGCTCGTAGTACTCGTCGGTAGAGTCGTCCGAAAAGTCAAAAGAGACCGTGACGCCCGCAGCCTTCAACTTGGGCAGCTCGCGCTCGGTAAAGCAATAGTTGCCCGAATGAACCACATCGAACTGCTTCATGTACGCAAGGTCAAAGCGATCGAGGACATAGCGCGCATCGCCACGGATACCGCCCTCGTTGGAGCCGAGGAAGACACGGTCACCGTCGACGACGGTCACGCGAGCCGCTCCGTTCTCGCCAATCATCTGCTCGCACTTGTCAAGCTCGATACCCTCATCCTCGAGGCTTGCAATGACATGCTCGGCAGCGGCATCATTGCCAAAAATGCCCATGTATGCGGAGCGTGCGGCACCGCATTTCTTGGCATAAACGGCGAAGTTCACCGCATTGCCGCCGGGATACATGGTGTGGATATGCTCGTAGCGATCGACGACGTTGTCGCCAAATCCGAGCGCGTTAACGTTAAATGCCATGGCCTTTGCTCCTTCTAGTACTCGACAACACCCATATAGCGACGGAAATCGGGATCGTGATCAAACACCTTGCCGCGTGCGGCACGCAGCTCGCAGTTCATGGCGTAGAACAGCACCGGGTCCAGATAGGCACGGACGCTCGCCGGCACGGCTTCCATACCGTACTCCTTGGCATCGAGCACCATCAGCGTATCGGTATGCGTCTTAAGGAACGCCAGGGCGCGCTCGTCCATAGCACGGCACTCGCTGGAGCCCATCTGCAGGAAGTAAAAAACGCCATCCTGAGTAGCCTCGAAGGGGCCATGGAAGTACTCGGCAGAGTGGATGTAGCTGCAGTGCTGCCACTGCATCTCCATAAGAGAGCAGATAGCGAAACCGTAGGTCTGGCTAAAGTTGGGACCGCTGCCCAGAATATAGAAGAACTCGTGCTCCTGGCAAAGCTTGGCAAAGCGATCGCCCAGCTCGGCATTTACCTTCTCGCGTGCCGAGGGAAGAATCTTATCCATCTCGGCGATACCGGCATACATATCGGCAAGATCGGCGTAACCCTCCTGCTGATCGAGCAGCTCTGCCGCAAGCGACAGCGAAATGCCAGCGGGGACCTCGGCCTGCGGCACGCCCTCGCCCCACGGGTAGACCCACGTGGTCCATTTACCGGTGTCGATCTTAGATCCAGCGTTGTCGGTCTGGGCGATCACCGTAGCGCCGGCAGCAAGGGCAATCTCGCAGCCCTCGACGACCTCAGGGGTGTTGCCACTGTGGCTACAAGCGATGACCAGGGACTTCTCGCCCAGACGACGCGGACGCATGATATCGAACTCGCGAGCCGTATAGATATACGAAGTGAAGGTGGTTGCCTCGCGCTGCAGAAGCTCATGGGCCGGGATCAAATCGATCATGGAGCCACCGCAAGCAATCCAGTAGACGCTGTCGAACTTGCCCTTCTCGGCAATTGCCTCTTTGATCAGATCGTGTGCGTTCATATCCAGTTCCTTTCTTGTTTGGCCGCAATCAATGACGTTGGCTGCGTGGCCGATAGTTGTTTTAGTCAATCAGATATTTCTCGAATGCGGCCATGTTCTTGGCATCTGCCGCCGCCGGATCATCGTAGTAACGACCGTCCGTGATTTCCTGGCCCAGCATGCCGTCGAAACCATGGGCGTTGAGTGTGGCAACGAAGGCGTCCATATCGTGCTTGCCATCGCCCCACACCAGATGGCCATACGGGTCACCGTCGATAAAGTGCATCTCGTGAATTGCCCCATCACCAAAGGTGGCAAACCAGTCCTCGAGCGTCTCGCCAGCAACGCCCATCGCGGTTGTATCAACCATGGGCTGTAAGTACGGGCTCGCGACCTCGTCAATCATGCGCTTCGCATCGGAAACCGTCGTCACAAGGTTGCTCTCCTCGGGACGCAGGCTTTCCATCGTAAGCACCAGACCGTGCTCGCCGGCATACTCCGCCAGAATGGACAAGTGCTCGCGGCTGCGCTTCCAGGCTTCCTCGCGGTCCTCGTCCCAGTCGCCCCAGCCCGAGTTGACGGACATACGGTCGCACCCAAGTACCTCGGCAAGCTCAATGCCGTGCTTAAAGTACGCCAGGCTGCGCTGTTCATGCAGCGGTTTGCGTGCGCAGTACTGCCAAGGATAGACAACGTTCTCGGGGCACAGAGTACGATACCTAAGCCCACGGTCTGCAGCCTTTTTCGCCAGGACCTCAGCCTCAAAGTAGCCCGTGTGGTCGAGCGTCACATGCGGCTCTGCGCACCACAGCTCAATGGACTCAAAGCCCAAACGCTGCTGCACATCAAGGAAGTAATCGAGCGACCACATGATGTAGTGGATATTCATGCCCGCAATCTGCTCGCGGCGCAGCGTCGGTTTGGATTCAGACATCTTATGCCTCCTTATTTCGATCGAACACGATTTGTCCGTCCGACATCGTCATATCAACCGCAAGATCGCGTGCGTCGCGATAATCGAGGTCAAACACATCCCGATCGAGCACGCAGATATCGGCAAGCTTGCCGACCTCGAGCGTACCCAGCTCGTCTTCGCGCATCAGATCGTACGCGCCCCCGGCAGTCCAAGCACGCAAGAGCTCGACAAGCGTCAGCGTGTTGACCTCATTCACAGGCAGTCCGTCGGCGAAGAATCCGCCGCACGCGCTGTAGATTGACTCGCCCAGGCTCGGAATCAGCAGCGGTAAATCCGTGCCACAGCACACTGTGCATCCGGAATCTTCCATGCCGCGGCGATTCCAGCTGTGCAAAAGTCGCGTCTCGCCAATTTGTCGACGCATCATCGACAGGCAATCCTCGCGCCGGTCCAGCGTCAGAATCTGCGGATAGACCTCGCAAATTCCGCCCAACTTGCCAAACTCGACAAGATCGGCCGGGTCAGAGTTCTCGAGATCGGTAATCGCATGGCGACGAAGCATCCGTCCATGCTCGTCTCGAGGCAGCGAGGCATAGAGCGCCACGGTGCGACGAACGGCGCCATCGCCCTGGCAATGCAAGGAATATCGGAAGCCGTCAGCATCAATTGCACGCAGCTCGTTCTCAATCAGATCCCACTCTGGCTCCTCGACGACCGTCTTGCCGGCAGCGCCCGCATCGGCCGAGTCCTCATAGGGGTCTATCATCTCGGCAAGCCCCGCCCATACGCCGCGATCGGTCATACGGTTGAAGCCAGAAAAACGAACGAACGGTCCCCGGAAGCGCTCTCGCGCCTCGCGGGCATATGCCAGATTTGCACCGGCACCCACCGGCTGCGACATCATAGAGACGCGAACCGTCAGCTCACCAGATTCCTCACGGCGAGCCATTTCGTCGGCAAAGCCGTAATAGTCATCAAACGCCATCTCCTTGATGGCGGTAACGCCGCGCTCGTTAAGCATGTTCATGTAGTCCGAATACCCGGTACGCACCTCGGGCAGCGCGAGGAAATCGCTCATCATGCGCCAGATTTTCTCGGCATAGCACGCCTGGGGTGTAAAGCCGTATCGCGCACTAGCGGCAGCATTGAGAACGCAGGTCTCCGCACCCGATGTAAAGCATACGACGGGGATATCGCCAAAACAATCGTCAAACACAGCTGCTGTATTTGCGTTCTCGGCATCCGATGCCAACGTTTCGGGTAGGTTGTGGCCAAAAGCCGCCGCGCAATCCGGATGATCTTCTTTCCATGCACGCAAGAGCGACACGGCCTCTTTGGCATCGGCGATGCCGGACAGATCAGACCCCAATGTCCGCAGCGCCCAGCCTGTATAGAAGGTATGCACGTCGATCAGGCCAGGCATGACGGTGCGGTCGCCCAGGTCAACTACCTCGTCCGCCTGGGTCAAATACGAAGCTACCTCACACTTGGTGCCAACAGCCTCAATTCGATTGCCACGGACCGCTACGAAACCTTCAAACGGCAGGTCCCCCGTACCGGTAAAGACGCTCTTAGACGTCAGGACCGTCAAACGATCAGACATCACAACCACCTACACCGGAAGCATGCCAGAGATTGCCGTTACGATCAGGCCAAAGACGACCATGAAAATGAAGAACTTCCAAATGGTCTTCCACCATTGGCCAAACGAAATCCTAGCCACGGCAAGGCCGGCGACCGTCATGCCCGCCACGGGGCTGATGGTGTTGATGGTCTGGTTGGCAAACTGGAGCGCGGTGACGGCCGCCTCGGGATTGAGGCCCATGAGCTCGGTCAGGGGGCCCATAACGGGCATGGTGAGCGCCGCCAGGCCAGAACTCGAGGGAACCAGCAAAGAGAGCAGGCCAAGGACGATATACATAAACGTGGTGTAGACGGCGGCGGGTGCACCGGCAAGCGCGGTAGCGAGCGCCTGGAGGATGGTGTCGATGATCATGCCGCCCTCGGCGATGACCAGAATACCGCGAGCGATACCGATAACGATGGCAGCGTACGCAAAGTCGGCGAGACCCTTAACGAACTCCTCTGCGATCGTCTGCTGGTCAAGGCCGCCCAGGATACCGGCAAGCAAGCCCATGCCAAGGAACACGGCGGAAATCTCATTCATGTACCAGCCCTGGGTAACAAGACCCCAGACGATAATGCCCATACCGCAAGCAAAATCGATAAGCACGAGCTTCTGACGGATAGTGAACTCTTCCTCGATGGAGGCATCGGTCACGGAAAACTCAATACGCTTGAGCTTATCGTCCTCGTACACAATGGACGACTCGGGGTTTTTCTTGACGCGCATGGCGTAGCGCATGGCCCATGCGATACCGACGGCAGTGAAGATGACCCAAGAAACGGCGCGCAGCCACAGTTGCGGATTACCCTCGATGCCAATGATGCCTTGGGCGATCAAAACATTAAACGGGTCGATGGTCGAAGCACAATATCCCAAGTTAGGACCAAGGAAGCAGATGATGAATGCCGTCATCGAGTCATAACCGATACCCATCATGATGGGAATGAAGATGGCATAGAACGGCAGGGCTTCCTCAGACATACCAAACGTAGTGCCGCAAATGGACAGCAACGTCATCGTGATGGGAATGATGAGGATGTCCTTGTTCTTGAGCTTTTTAATCACACGGCTCATGCCGGCATTCAAAGCGTTGGTCTTGGTGATGATCGCGAACGATCCGCCAATCAATAAGACGAACGCAACGACGTCGGCAGCCTCTTGGATACCCTTGGTGGGCGCTTGCAGAACCGCGAAGATATCCTGGCCCAGATTGATGGTCTCGCCGGTCTCGGAATCGGTGTAGTTCTTATCGACCTGTTCATAGGTTCCAGCAACGGCGACTTCACGCTCGCCCGCCGCTGTCGAAATCGTCTTGCGCTGATACTGACCAGAGGGAACGATCCAAGTCAGGACCGCAAAGACAACGATCAGCAAGAACATGATCGTATAGACATGCGGTTATTTGAACTTAAAACGTCTGTTTGTCTTCTTCGCCTTCGTATCTGACATAGATACCTCCAAAGAACTCGAGACTGCATCGCATCTCGCTTCAACGTTTGCATAAGGCAAACGTTCTATGACGTCCCATAGATTACCAGCAGCTTTTTCCTTCATCAAGATAATTTCAAACTGGTTGCCGCAACGCGGTTGAACGGTTGTGTTCGCGCCGTGAACGGTATGGAAACGCCCGGTGAGATGATCCACCGGGCGTTTCCATTCGCAATGTCCTAGATGTCAAAAACGTAGCGAGACCCAACGATCCGCTGACGACCGATGATAAACGGCCGCCGCTGCTCATCGAAAAAGAAGGCTTCCATATAAAACAAGGGTTCGCCAACGGGAACTGCCAACAGCCGAGCGACCTCGGGCGACGCGCACGCGATCTCGAGCGTGCACGGGTCGGTAAACGCGGGCGTGCGGCCCGTTCGGTTGCGCACGAACTCAAAAATGGATTGGTTAGATAGAGGTGCCGTTGATAGATAGGCGTTGTCCTCGTAAACATATATGTTGTTCTCGAGCATGACAGGGACGCCATCGGCAGTGCGCACGCGCTCAACGCAAATCAAGTCAGTTCCAACGGGAACACCAAAGAACTGTGCTTCGGTGGAATCCGCCGGCAGTATCTTTCTCGAAATGACACACGCCCCCGGTTCCATTCCGTTAACGCGACATGCGTCCGAAAAACTCTGGACGTCATCCTTCTGGCGAATCTTGCGCTTAAGCTTGGGGGCATTGACAAACGTGCCTTTCCCCTGCCGCTTCGTTAGATAGCCCTGCTGGACGAGCTCCTCAATAGCGCGTCGCACGGTAACGCGGCCAACTTTATAGCTCTCAGCCAATTCGAATTCGTTGGGTATCCGCGCGCCCGCCTTGTAGGCGCCGGAGTTGATTTCGTTTTTGATGATATCAATAACCTGTTGGTACAGCGGTATCGCTGCTTTACCGTCAGTTGGCCCTTCAGTCGGTGGCATATACCCTCTCCCAGCACAATTAATTCTAAAACGGGCTTAAGGGCATTCAACAAGCCCTTAAGCCCGCATTAGCTTAAAGTATGCTAGGTGTCGCACCAAAATGTTGGCTATTTACTCATCAGACCCGAAAAACGCGCAACTACCGCGCTCCTAAGAAAGCGTGAGCAGCTCCGGCAGCTGGTCGATAATCTTGTCCGCGGCATCCTGGCTAAAGCCAAAGCGCTCCTCGCGCTTGGCAATGACCGTCAGGCCGGCTCGCTTACCCGCGGTAATGCCCGGAACGGAATCCTCAACGCAGCAGCAGCGATTCGCGGGCAGCCCCAGCAGGTCCAGCGCATGCAGGTAGATGTCGGGCTCGGGCTTGCTCTCCTTAAACTGCTCGCCGCTCACCACATACTCAAAGGCATCCGACAGCCCGCATGCGTTGAGCACTTCCTCGATGCTAACCATGGGCGACGAGCTGGCAAGCGCCACGCGAACGCCACGGCGCGGCAGCTCTCGAATCGTATCCACGGCGCCTGGGTTAATCAAAGCCTGATAGTCGCGCGGACGCTTATGAGCCCATTCGTCCCAACGGGCCAACGCTTCCTCGCCAGTAAAATGCCCCTTACCAGCGCGCTCAAACCAATCGACCAGCATATGCAGGAAGAACTGATGCGAGGTACCGACCTGCCCATTCAACTCCTCTTGAGTCAGATTAAGCCCAAGCTCCTTGGCAAACGCGGCAGTCTCGCCCAGGTAGTAATACTCGGTATCGACAATGACGCCGTCCATGTCAAAGATAACGGCGTCGAACGGAAATGCGGACACGGCACCCTCCCTAACAAAAGGACGCCCGCGAGCAGGCGCCCGAACCATGCATTAATCGGCGATTCTAACCCAGCAGCTTATCCAGCGCCACCGCAATACCATCTTCGTTGTTATCGGCGGTCACCATCTGGGCTACAGCCTTAACCTCTTCGACGGCGTTACCCATGGCAACACCGGTGCCGGCCCACTCAATCATGGACTTGTCGTTCTGGCCGTCGCCAAACGATACGACCTCACTGGCATCGATGCCGAGCTTGGGCAGGGCACCCTCGAGTGCGCGGGCTTTGTCGATACCGGGCGCCGTGTACTCAAAGTACCAGTCGGCCGTAAACATGCCCGAAAGCGTCTGCTTAAAGGGCGCATACATCTCCTCGTAATGCGCCTGCAGGTAGGCCGGATCGCCCGCCGTCAGCAGCTTGTCCACGGGATAAGCATCAGCGACCTCATGCAGGCTCTCCACCTCGCGAATCTTAAGATCGCACGCGTCGCGCTCATACTTGACGATATTCTTCTGCGAGCCGTCAGGCAGCGTGATCATGCAATGGTACGAGTCCTCGACGTGCAAATCGCGACCGAGCGAAATCATAGGGATCACGTCAAAATTACGCAGGTGATCAATCAGGCGATGCAATTCGTCGGCAGGCATAGCCTGATCGAACAGCACCTCGTCGGTCTGGGCATCGACGACGTGTGCGCCGTTAAAGGCCACCAGCAGACCGTCATGGTTTTGAAGGTCGAGCTCTTGCGCCAAGGCGTGCAGCCCCCATGCGGGACGGCCCGAAGCCAAAATGAGCTTAATGCCCGACTCCTGCGCCGCGAGCAGCTTCTCGCGCGTACGCGGGCTAATCACTTTCTGATCGTTGGTGAGCGTACCGTCGATATCCATCGCGATGGCTTTGATTGCCATATATGCCTCCCTGTCATTGAACAACCTTGTCTGAGCCATCATACAGAACACCCATCGCGACTCCGTTTACAACGGGAAAAATGTCATATTGTCCCGAACATGAACGGCGTGTGGTCGTGAAGCTTTATCGCTCAGGTCAAATACGTCTGCTAGCGACGCTCATCCGTCGGTGTGCCCTCGACGATCGCGATGCCCGCCGATGCACCTAACGCGCTGGCGCCGGCCTCGATGAATGCGCAAGCCTCTTCGTAATTATGGATACCGCCCGCCGCCTTGATTGCCACGGCATCGCCGAGCACCTCGTGCATCAGCCGCACGTCCTCGAGCTTAGCACCGCCAAAGCTTCTGCCAGTCGATGTCTTAAGGAATCCCGGCTTGGCCTCCAGCGCGATCTCGCATACACGGCGCTTGGCGGCGTCGTCGCCGTCCAGTTTGCACATCTCGACGATCACCTTGTCAGTGATGCCATGCGCGCGACAAAAATCAGCAATGGTAGTCATCTCGCGCTCGATGGCATCAAAATCGCGGTTCTCAACCGACTCCTGATTCAAAACGTAGTCAATCTCGGTAAAGCCACACGCAGCGTATTCCTCAAACCTCGCAAGCTTCTCCTCAAGCGTCATAGTGCCCTGGGGAAAGTCGATAGCGCCGGCAAGGATGATGTCAGAGCCCTCGAGCATGGCGCGGCCCGTCTCGTACTCCTGCAGGTTCGCAAATACGCAGCGAAAGTTGTACTTTAACGCCTTCTCGACATACTGCTCAAACGTGTCCTCGGGGGCATCGATATAGTCGATGTATTTATTGATGGGTTTGGCAAGCGTCATGCTGGGCCTCCTTGTTCGGGGCTGACAACCGATTCGTGGTTTCACGCGAAAAACCACGTTCAATGTACGCCCGGCATGCAAGGACAGCGTCCGCATTCCGACAAGTGGTATGAAATTAGCCGTAAACGTATATTTACGGACAGCGAATGGCACCGCATGCGGATGCCGACAGCAAGGCATCCCCCCTCAATACACCCTCATGCCCATTTAAATAGCAAGGGGCCCGTATCTGTTGGGATGCGGGCCCCTTTCGGCCATGACCTATCTCAGCAACAAAGACTACTTGCGGCGAGCGCGGTAGAACTCGATCGCACTATCTTATCCGAGCCGGGGCACGTTCGCACAGCGCGCGTATGACGGTTGCAAAACCACCCCATTTGAAACAAAGACAAAAAAGTACTTGCAAAGACGCGTTCCGACATATAAGTTGATAAAAGACCGCCGTTGCGGTTTTAAGTAGATCGAGCATATTCAGTTTCAGTTTTCAGCGTGTAAGAGAAGGAAGATCGGCAAAGTACAACCCCAAACACAATGACAACTTAATGAGGTAACTGCCACATGTGAGGCACCCAGGGCATTGCTGTCTCGATTTTGAGCACGATGCCTTCCGCCTTGCATGGGCCGTTCCATCCCGCCCCTGCAGCAACTGCCTCACGGGCTCATTGAAAACCGCATAGCACCCCAACGTCAGCACATCACCCACAGCAAGCACATCACCCACGACAACCAACACATCAACAAACAGCACGAACATCAACCGATTGGAGAAGCTATGACAAACCACCGCATTAAAGACGGCAATAAGGGAAGCGTCCTCGATGCCCGCATTGAGCGAGCATATGCAAACGAATATGACGCCGCCTTTGCCGCCGCGACCATCAAGAACTACGCGTCGCTACCGCTCGCGACGATCTTGGCCGACCACCCTCAACTGCTGAAGCGCTGCACAAAGATCATGGGCGACCCCGACATTCGCAAGCTGACAGACCCCTATGCCCCAAAACGCGACAACGATTCGTACGTTCTTACCGTAGGCTGCCTAGCCCATATGCTTACGGCGCTCGACACGAAACTCAAGCTCGAATGGGAACCCGACGAGCGTCATGAACTCGAAAGCAAGCGGAACACCCTGCGCACCGCACTGTTCCTTCCGTTGGACGGCCTCAAGCGCTGCAACGTCGAGCTCAATACACAGGCGCGGCAAAAGCCCGGGACCACAGGGCAGAAAACTCCAAGACCCCATGCAGCCATCGTCGACCGCAACCGATATAACCGCATGACCGCGCATTTTTCCGCCGAGGGAGCAGCCGTAAGGACGCTGATCGACCTGCTGTGCCTCCTGAGCATCAACGAGCTATTTGAGGGCTATCTCGCCCTTGTTCCCGCGACGGCACCCAAGTCGGTAGCAAAGATCATCGAGACCTGCAGACGCCAGTTTGAGCGCCATCGCAATGGCAGCGAGATGAACGCCAGCATCGCGCAGTACTACGCGGCTCATTACAAAAATGACGGATGTGCCCCTGTCGAGCATCAGCTGCGGCTCGCCTACACCACGCCCACCGCAACGCTCCATCGCTTTGGAGCCCTTGGCGTTTGCGAGCCGCACGAACAGGCAGCCTGCCCCACAACCGAGCTCGATCTCAGGCTCGGGCGAACCCTGTAGCCCGCCAGCCCCTCCGCGGGCAACAATCCTATTCCACAACACAACCAACAGAAAGGAGTCCTCATGGACACCAATCATTCCCCCATCATCAGCCCCCTCACCATGCGTGAATCCGCCCGAGGTATCACGCTCACCAGCATTTACGATGAGATGCTCGCCCGTCGCGAGCTCTCCGTCATGGGAAACATCGAAACCCCGATGGCCCACGACCTATGCCAGCAGATCCGCCTGCTCGATGCCACCGACCCCAGCCGCCCCATCACCATATTTGTCGCCAGCGCCGGCGGAAGCGTGCGATCGGGCCTTGCGATCTATGACGCCATGCGCCTCGCATCGTGCCCCATCCGCACCGTCTGCCTGGAATTCGCCGCGTCCATGGGCGCCGTGATCTTTATGGGCGGCGACGATCGCCGTATGGCGCCCCATGCAGAGCTCATGATTCACGACCCGCTGATCCCCCAGGGGGCAGGCGGCTCGGCACTTGCGCTGCAGGAAACCAGCCGGCGTCTCATGCAGACCCGCAAGACCCTCACGCAAATCCTCTCGGACCGCAGCGGCCTCACGCCCAAGCGCATCCAGTCCCTCACTGCAAAAGACACCTACCTTTCGGCCGAGCGCGCCGTCGAGCTCGGCTTTGCCCACGAAATCCTCTCGACCACCAAGGAGGTCGCCCATGTCTAACCTCGCCAGCCGCCTCGCCGCATCTGAGTCCGCATCGTCCACCATCCTCGCCAAGGATCGAACGCTTTCCTGCGACACCCGCCAAACGGGACTCAACAACAATGCACTTGTGATCGGCCCCTCGGGAGCCGGCAAGACCCGAAACGTCCTCAAGCCCAACCTGCTGCAAATGAACGCAAGCTACATCGTGCTCGACACCAAAGGCACGCTCTGTCGCGAAGTGGGACCCGTGCTGGCAGCCCACGGTTACCGCGTGCAATGTCTCAACTTCGCCGACCTCAACACCGTCCCGGCCCTTGCGCCCGGCATCGAGCGCTGCGGCTACAACCCCCTGAGGCACATTCGCCGCAAGGCGGACGGCAGGCCCAACCAGCAGGACATCCTCTCGGTGGCAAAGGCCATCTGCCCCATCGAGGACAACAACCAGCCTTTTTGGGATCATGCGGCGGCAAACCTGCTGTCGTGTCTTATCGCCTACGTCACCGAACAGCTACCCGCCGACGAGCAGACGATCAGCTCGGTCATCAAGCTGATCGAGCACCTGCAGGACGGTGCCACAGGTCGATTGTTTGACGACCTGATCACGACCGACCCCCAAAGCTATGCCCTCTCGCTATGGCGGCGCTACGCCATTACGCAAAATGCCGAGCGCATGCACGCGAGCATCGTCGGCATCCTTGCCGAAAAGGTCATGTGTCTGGGATTCGACGGTGCGGCACAGCTCTATCGTGAGTGCCATCAGGCGGACTTCGCTTCCATGGGACACACCCCCTGCGCCCTGTTTGTAACCGTGAGCGATATTGACCGCAATCTCGATCCGCTGACCGGCCTCTTTATTTTGCAGGCGTTTATGGGCCTCATTCGTGAGGCCGATAGGCAGCCCGACGGCAGCCTGCCCGTGCCCGTGCGCTTTATGCTCGATGACTTCGCAAATCTGCAGATCCCCCAGATCGACAACGTGCTCTCGATTATCCGAAGCCGCAACATCTGGGCAACGCTGCTGCTGCAGTCGACCAACCAGCTCGATGCGCTCTATGGCGAGGCACGCGCACGCTCCATCATGGGCAACTGCGACACGCATCTGGTGCTGGCGTTCCAGGATCCCGAGAGTGCCCGGGTGTTTTCCGACCGCGCCGACGCGCTGCCCAGCACGCTCATGGCGACGCCGATCGATCGCTCGTGGCTCTTTGTGCGCGGTCGCACTCCCGAACAGGTCGAGCGCTTTAGGCTCGAAGACCATCCGCTCTACGGGGAGCTGCCCGAGGCGCAGCGAGACCATGCGGAGGCCGAGATCTAGGCGCAGGGTTCTCGCGGCGCGCGGCGCCCCAGCGATGTTCCACAAAGGCCGTGCGCCCCGGGACTACGGCAAAGCAAAGGGGCCCGCATCCGATAGGATACGGGCCCCTGACTATAAGGCGCGATGCGTTAACAGCAGCGACTACTTGCGATGCGCGCGATAGAACTCGATGAGCGCCTGGGTCGAAGCGTCCTGCTCGGCCTTGGCGGCGTCATCGTGGAAGGCCGGGGTAATCTGCTTGGCAAGCTGCTTGCCCAGCTCGACGCCCCACTGGTCGTAGGAGTCGATGCCCCAGACCGTGCCCTCGACAAACGTGATGTGCTCGTACAGGGCGATGAGCTCGCCGAGTGCGAACGGGGTCAGCGTGTCGCCGAAGATCGAGGTCGTCGGGCGATTGCCCTCAAAGCAACGGGCCGGGACGATCTGCTCGGGCGTGCCCTCGGCACGAACCTCATCGGCCGTCTTACCAAAAGCGAGCGCCTTGGTCTGGGCCAGGAAGTTGCCCAGGAACAGCTCGTGGACATCCTGGCCGCCGTCGGTCGCAGGGTTGGCGGTATTGGCGAAGGCGATGAAGTCGGCCGGAACCACCACAGTGCCCTGGTGCAGCAGCTGATAGAAGGCATGCTGGCCGTTGGTGCCGGGCTCGCCCCAGAAGATCTCACCGGTGTCGGAGGTCACGGCGCTGCCGTCCCAGCGGACATGCTTGCCGTTGGACTCCATGGTGAGCTGCTGCAGGTAGGCCGGGAAGCGGTGCAGGTACTGGCAGTACGGCAGCACGGCGTGGCTCTTGGAGCCGAAGAAGTTGACGTACCAGACGTTGAGCAGGCCCATCAGCGCGACGGCATTGTTCTCGAGCGGCGTGTTGCAGAAGTACTCGTCGATGGCGTGGAAGCCCTCGAGGAACTGTTGGAAGCGCTCGGGGCCGAGCACGACGATCAGCGACAGGCCCACGGCGGAGTCAACGGAATAGCGGCCGCCAACCCAGCTCCAGAAACCGAAGGCGTTGGCGGGGTCGATACCGAAGGCCTCGACCTTCTCGAGTGCGGTGGAGACGGCGACGAAGTGCTTTGCCACGGCCTCGGCGTTCTGCTCATCGGAGCCGTCGATGGCGCCCTGAGCCTTGAGCTGCTCGAGCATCCAGGTCTTGACTTCGCGGGCGTTGGTGAGGGTCTCGAGCGTGGTGAAGGTCTTGGAGACGATGATCACGAGCGTGGTCTCGGGATCCAGGCCCTTGAGCTTCTCGGCCTGATCGTTGGGATCGATGTTGGAGATGTAGCGGCAGTCGATACCGGCGTCGGCATAGGGACGCAGGGCCTCGTAGGCCATGACCGGGCCCAGATCGGAGCCGCCGATGCCGATGGACACCAGGTGCTCGATCTTCTTGCCGGTAACGCCCTTCCACTCACCGGAGCGCACGCGCTCGGCGAAGGCATACATGCGATCGAGGACCTGGTGCACGTCGGCGACGACGTCCTGGCCGTCGACGATGAGCTGGCCCTTCTCGCTTGCCGGGCGGCGCAGCGCGGTGTGCAGGACAGCGCGGTCCTCGGTGGTGTTGATGTGCTCGCCAGAGAACATGGCGTCGCGGCGCTCCTCGAGCTTCACCTCGCGAGCAAGATCGCACAGCAGCTTGACGGTCTCATCGGTCACCAGGTTCTTCGACAGATCGAAGTGCAGGTCACCGGCGTCAAAGCTCAGCTTGTTCACGCGGTCGGCGTCAGCAGCGAACCAGGCCTTGAGGTCGATACCTTCGGCCTCGAGCTTCTCCTGATGGGCCTCGAGTGCCTTCCAAGCGGCAGTCGACGTAGCATCGATAGGTGCGGCAACAGTTGCCATAGAGTCCTCCTCAGCATACGGGCGCACGCCTCCATGCGCCCGGACATTCAGATGCCACTATTCTAGCGCAGGTCAAGACTACAATCAGCGAGCGTTGCCAATCGGCCCCCAAACGGCAACCGATCAAAAAGAGACAGGCTTATTTTGGCAGGTCAAACGCTTTACCAACCAAAAATAACCCATCCCTTTATGGCAAATATTAGGCCACGGCGCAGACGCTACCGAGCAACTCACGCAGAGGAGACCCGATGCCCTCCAGCAGTTCGGGCGCGATAATGGCAAAAACGGGAACCTCGCCGGTGCCCACGACAGCAGGCACCTTGCCCTCCGAGACAATGCATCCATAAGGGACAAAACCATCTTCGCCGGCATCGAGCGCCGCCATGCGACGCGCGAGTTCGCGCGCAAAGCCGGCAGCATCGGCATCGCCAATCGCCAGGACAAAGTCCACGCCTTCGTCGGTCGCCAGGGCCACGGCTTCGTCGACCAGTTCGTCTCCCCCGTCGCCCTCAAACGAGCCGCAGCGGAAAAGCACACGCTCGAGTAGGGCTCGAGCGAGCGAACCAAGTGCCGCCGAGACAAGCTCATCGCGCGTATGCTTGTCACCGCCCAACACGACCAGTGCCTTGGTGCCAGCGTAGTGGGCAACCAATCGCCCGCACCAGCGAGCCACATCCCCATCCGCAACCAAGCGCGTCGGCATACCAAACCCATAATTGACCATCTTTCCCACAACCCTTCCGTGCGCATAGGCGGTATCAATCGTTAGGCTCATGCTACGAAGCAAGGTTTTCCGAGCTGTTTCGCACTCTTTAGAGCTGCGTTAAAACCCGATGCAGTTGCACGACTATACCTGGCAAAAAGGAACAGGTTTTGACGATGTCCGGACGAGCGGGTATTATCGAACAGATATTCGATAAGAACATGTGTTTGATGGAGGGACACGGATGGCGCACGAGCAGCACACCTATATCTGCATCGACCTCAAGACGTTTTATGCCAGCGTCGAGTGCGTCGACCGTGGGCTCGATCCGCTCACCACCAACCTAGTCGTTGCCGACGAATCGCGCGGACGCACGACCATCTGCCTCGCCATCACGCAGGCCATGAAGGACTTAGGTATTCACAACCGCTGCCGCCTATTCGAGATTCCCGACGGCATCGACTACATCAAGGCCGTACCGCGCATGCAGCACTACATGGAGGTGTCGGCGCAGATCTACGGTATCTACCTGGAATACGTCAGTCCGCAAGACGTTCACGTCTACTCAATTGACGAGTGCTTTATCGACGTGACACCCTATCTGGACCTCTATCACACCGACGCGGAAGGCTTCGCCTGCATGTTGCGCGACGAGGTCCTGGCGCGCACCGGCATCACGGCGACGGTCGGCATCGGCCCCAACCTATTCCAGGCCAAAGTTGCACTCGATATCACCGCCAAGCACGTACCCAGCCGCATCGGCATACTCGACGATGAGACCTTTCGCAAGGAAATCTGGCCCCATCGTCCCATCACCGATATCTGGGGCATCGGCCCCGGCGTGGCAGCACGACTCGAAAAATACGGCGTCTACGATCTGATGGGCGTCGCGGCGCTCGACGAAAACCTGCTTTACGACGAGCTCGGCGTCAATGCCGAGTATCTCATCGACCACGCCTTCGGACGCGAGCCGACAACCATCGCCGATATCCAAGCCTATCGCCCGCAAGCAACTTCGACCACCACAGGACAGGTGCTCTCGAAGGGCTATGCCTACGAGCAGGCCTACACCGTCTTGCGCGAGATGGTCGACAACGCCGTGTTGGACTTGATCGATAAGCACGTGGTCTGCGACAGCATCTCGCTCTTTGTGGGCTACGCGAGCGAGCGCGCCGACATACGCAGGCTTGATGCCAGCGGTACTGCACAATATGTGGACGGATGCGGACACCTGCGCTCGAGTACGTCGAGCATCGAACCCACCGCAACCGCCGGCCCCGAGCTCGCGCCCCGTGCTCCCAAGCCCGTCCAGCGCGATGACGAACGGCGCCGCCTGGTGCGCGAAGCGCAGGCAATCGATGGCATCTTTGTGGGAGAGCATGGTGGCAAACCGCGTGGTGGCTATGCCGCGCTCTTTGCGCACTCCAACGCCTCGCGCAAGCTGCCCGAGCGTACCAATTCGTTTAAGAAGATCATGGGCTATTTCGATGAGCTCTGGGCGCAGACTGTCGATCCCAAACGACCGGTCAAGCGCATCAACCTGGGCTTTAGCAATCTTGTGCCCGAGGAATTTGCCACCATCGATCTGTTCAGCGATATCGAGGCCGATGAGCGCGAGCGCGACCTGGCGCGCGCCGTCCTGGCCGTGAAAGGCAAGTACGGCAAGAACGCGCTCGTCAAGGGATTAAGCTTTACCGCCGGCGCCACCGCGCGCGAGCGCAACGATCAAGTTGGAGGACACCGTGCCTAAACCCAAACAACAGCCCATGCGCCCGCCGACCGCCTTCGAGCGCCTGGCGGACCCCGAGGGCAGACGCCGCGCAGCCGACCCCAACCTCACTGCCAACGGTGCCGTGCGCGCCAACCGCGCCGCACAGTTTATGCCCTTTGCCGCCCTCACGGGATACTACGAACTCGTGCGCAAGCAGGAAATCACCGTCGAGCAAAAACGTGAGCTCACGGAAGAAAAAGCCCTCGAGCTTTCGCAAAAGCTCGAGGGCCTCAAACGCGGCGACTTGGTGCGCGTCACCTATTACGATACGTACGGCTATCGTAGCCGCACGGGCATTCTCGACGAAGCGTTACCCGCATTCAAGCTGCTCAAACTCAGGGATATCGCCATCAACTTCGACGATATCCAGGACATTGAGCTACGCGGACGAGCCTAGCGACGAGAACGCTTGCGCAAGACGAGAGCAATGCCAAGCACTGCGGCAGCTGCAACCAGCAATCCCAAGACCAGCGTGAGGGTCGAGTCGCCAGCGCGAGGCAGCGAGCCGTCCTTCGGAGTCTTCTTAGCGGTCGTCGTGACGGTGGTCGTGGTGCTGCTCGACTGGTCGTTGCCACCCGTCTGGCTGCCGCCAGGCTGATCGCCGCCACCCGGCTGCGAAGGATCGGTGGGTTCCGTCGGATCCGGAGTACCGGGATCAACCGGATTCTCCGAATTCTCCTTGCGCTGGATCCAGACCTGGCAACCATAGAACGGGTTGGCGGTACCAAGGCACAGACCCTGGTTGGTCACCGCAAAGGTGCGCAGACCATGGTTATACGGATCGTTAAAGCCATTGGTCGTCAGCGTCGTAAAGTTCACGCCGTCCTCGGTCACATACATATCAAAGCCGCGCTCGGCATCGCGCAGGTAACACATGCACGTAAGGACACTCTGCAACTTCTTGAGGTTCTCCTCGCTCAGCAGCTTATCGAGCGCATCCTGAATATCGCTCGGCAGCTCGGTGCCATAGGCATCCTCGTACTGCTGCTTAAGGCTCTCATAGCTATCGAGCATGTCCTGATACTGGTCGGCAAAGGACTTGAAGTACGCGATCTCGCCATCGATCTTCTGGACATAAGCGGCGTCGTCCTCAAAGTCCTGGGACATCGTCGCGGCCTGATCGCAAAGACCGCCCGCGGCATCCTCCAGCGCATCGCTCAGATCGCCAAAGCCCTTAGCAACCTCGGTCTTCTCGTCATCGACATCGACGGCCTTGTTTGAATCATCAACCTCAGCAGCTTCGTTCGAATCATCGACCTCGACGGCCTCGTTTGAATCATCGTCCGCAAGCGTGTTCACGGGAACGATGGGGTCGTCAGGCGATTTCTTGTCGAGCAGGTGATTGAGCAGGTCCCTAAGGCGCTGAACCTGAGAGTCCCACTCCTCGGGCGTCATATCGATAATGTCGCCATTGGAGAACTGGCCGATCGGCTCAAGCAGGCTCGCGGTATCAAAGGTACCGATATACAGCTTGCCGTCGAACTTCTGCATGCGCCAAATGTACTGGTTCTCGTTTCGGCCAAAGCCCGAAGTCAGGCCGGAAATACCGCCCTCGGGGAACATGTCGGTGCGATCGCCAACGACGAGCTCCATGTTCTCGTCCTTGTCCATGCGATAGATGTTAACCGACTGCTCAAGATTGGCATTCACAAACGAGCAGTCAACGCCACCCATGCTGCTCTTGCCGCCCTCTTCGGTGTTGGATTTGTTGAACAGGATGCGCTCGAGGGCAATCTCCTCGTCGTTGTATTCACCGATATAGAGGTAGTCGTTGTAGACGATGAGGTTGGCAGCGCCAGAACGGGTACGGGCAGGATCGATGCCAAAGCAGTACTTTGCACCGTCCGTCTTCTGATCGCCGACAATGGGAGTCCACGAATAGCTGCCGTCGGCATTCTTGTCGCCACGGACCATGGCAAACGACTGCATGGAATTATCATCGGGAGCGTTCTCGGGCGTACCGGTGCAGATGGTCGCATAGAGATGGCCATTGTACGAGACCATATCCCAAATGGCGCCGCCGTAGATGCTGTCCTGATAGCGAATCGCCGGATAGCCAAACAGCGTCTCCGAGTTGGCAATCTCGGTGAAGCTGTCCTGGCCCTTCGAGGGGTCAGACGACGTCAGGATTGTCGACACAAAATTACCGTTCGCGTCTTTACCCACATTACTGATGACGAGCTGGCCATCATGGACGCACATGCCGCGGATACCGGTAGAAATGCCCTGCTTGTAGGCAGCACCGTAATCCTGCATGCTCGAAAGGCCCTGATAGACAACTTTGTACTCATCCGTCTTAGGATCGATCTCGTATACAGCAGGCAGGCCGCCTTTGCCGTCATTGGTCCTGACGCTGCCGCAGAAATAGAGCTTACCCTTATAGCTCACGGCATTGCGGAACAAAGGAGCGACGCCGTTGAGCGATTCAGAGAGTAGCAGCTTGGTCTCACCGGTCTTGGTATTGATCTTGACCAAGATGCCGCCGCTGTCCTTGTCGGCCGTGCCGTCCTCCTTCTGCTGTCCATAGAAGAAGGTACCGTTAAACATGGCCTCCAGCGTCAGGCGCATGGTTTCGACATCAAAGGAATCGCCCAGCGTGCTGTTCATGAGCGTCAGCGTGTTGCCCATCGCCGCATAGCAGGTGCCCACATAAAGCCAGTCACCATAGCTCGCAGCCGCCCAAGTGTAGCTCTGGCCGCGATCGCCTTCGTTGTTGGCCGTATTACCATCGGCGCCCGGAACGGCAACGGCACCGTTACCCTGGTAGTCGACGATGCCATCCGGCTGCGACGTTCCTACCGTAGGATGCGAGAGCTTCTCAAAGGAATACCCATTTCCCGCATTGTAGGTAACGGCACCCGATGCGTCTTCGGCGTGCGCCGGCAGCGGCGATACCAAGATAGCGGCAAGCGCTGCCACCAAGCCAAGTGTTCCCACTCGTCTCATAAGGTTATAGCCTCCCCTGTCCTAAAGCCCAGTTTTAGCATTCTTCATTTCTGTCCACGGTTAATTGCAATCTGAGCACAGCAATAATCAGTGTATAAATATACACCTGTAATTTTTTGGACGGGTTCATAGATGCTCGATTGGTAGCGAATTCCGCGCAAACCGTCACCAAACTCCACTTTTGCCGCATCTAAAGGTTATTTTTGCGCAAATTTTTGGATGCCGATAGTCACAATGGGCAGGAGGCTGGTACCCACCGGAGAGGGCAACGCCTACATTTTCATAACGTAATAGCCCGCACCCCTCACTGCCGTCTCGAGTGTGTCGCGATCAACCGGGCGCTTCGAGCGCACGCGTGCCGTGTGGTCCGCGTACGTTACCGTAGCCCACACGCCATCAAGCGCATTGAGGGCATTCGTCACATTCCGGGCGCAGCCGTCGCAACTCATGCCGCCGATAAGGAGTTCCTCACGATAGGGGTAGTGGGACTCGTCGGTGTCTGCCACCACAACCTTTTTGGCCTTCTTGCCGCTCGCACCATCGCTGCAGCAACTCTTCCCGTGTGTCGAAGCGGCAATGCGACGCAGTCCAAAAAACATGCCGACGGCAATGACGGTCAGCACGATGAGATTCGCAGGGTTGAGCAAGTCACTCATGCGTTCCCCTTTCAGTAGCACTATCTAGATACCCCCATGGGGTGTCCCCATCTTAACCCAAAATCATGTCCGTTCGGTCAATTAGTTTTCCTCTTCAAACTTTTTTGTTGACCATGGCTTACTTTCGTGTATAAGTTTTCCTAGGCTAACAGTTTAGATCCGTAAGGAGCGACGTGACTCGAACCATAGACATCCCAACGTTTCAGGCAGCAGTCGTGCGCAACTGCTCCCCCACGCTCGCGGGCATCAAGCCGGCATCGCTCTTTACCTATCCAGGCACCTACGCCCACGGGGACGGCTCGACCGCAACAGAAACCATCGCAGAACGCCGAGCACGCCTGCTCAACGTTATCGCCCAGTGCAACCGCGAGCTTGACCCGCTTGGCATCCACCTGAGTGTTTTGGTCTGGCGGCCCTGCGGAGCGCTCGTGTACGTGTACCGAGCCAAAAGCCTCACCACCTATTTCGCGGACCCTCGCGCCAAAACGGCGCTCGCCTCGGAAGGCTACGACACGAGAGACCTTTCGACATGCCTTGTGCATTTGGCATCACGCATCACGCTCGCGAGCAATAACGTCGCGGAATGCGCCTGTAGCCAGACTCGATGCGCACTACCCCAGCAAACTAGCTGCAGCAACGACTGCACCTGCGAGTTTCCGCACGAAATAGGCTACTTCCTTGGATACCCCTACGACGACGTACACGAGTTTATCGTCCAGCGCGGCGAGAACTACAAGGTCTTTGGGGCCTGGAAGGTCTACGAAAATGTCGAGCAGGCGCTTGCGACGTTTGATGCCTACCGTGCCTGCACCCAATACTTCACCCTCGTCTATCAGCAGGGCTGCAGCCTGGCGCAACTTGCCCAGGCAACCCGATAGAACGTACAAGCTGCGGCCAGCGCCGCACGACCGAAAGGACAAAACATGAGCAAGATCGCCGTCGTCTATTGGAGCGGCACGGGCAATACCGAGGCCATGGCAAACTTTGTCGCCGAAGGCGCCACGTCCGCGGGCGCCGAGGCCGAAGTCATCCCCTGCGCCGACTTCTCTGCCGACAAGGCCGCCGACTATGATGCCTTCGCCTTCGGCTGCCCCGCCATGGGCTCCGAGGAGCTTGAATACGATGAGTTCCAGCCGATGTGGAACGAGGTCAAGGAGACTCTCGGCGACAAGAAGGTCGTCCTCTTTGGCTCTTATTCGTGGGCCGAGGGCGAATGGATGGACAACTGGAAGGCGGACGCCGACGAGGCGGGTGTTAACGTCGTCGATTCCGTCATCTGCTACGACGCCCCCGACGATGAGGGCGAGGCGGCCTGCCGCGCCCTTGGAGCCGAGCTCGCCTAGCGGCAATGAGCTCCGCCCGTAACGCGCTCTGCACCAAAACACATTCGCGTCCCAACAAAAACGGGAGCCGGATCACATCCGGCTCCCGTTTTCTGCTATGTCAGTCATATAAAGCGGCTACGAGATATTGCCCAAGAACGCCTTGGTGCGTTCGCTCTTGGGATGGTCGAAGACCTCGCTCGGCGTGCCCTCTTCCACGATAACGCCGCCGTCCATAAAGACCACGCGGTCGGCGACATCGCGGGCAAAGCCCATCTCGTGCGTCACCACGATCATGGTCATACCGTCACGTGCAAGATCGCGCATGACGCCAAGAACGTCGCGGACAAGCTCGGGGTCAAGCGCTGACGTAGCCTCGTCAAAGAGCATCACGTGTGGATTCATCGACAGGGCGCGGGCGATCGCCACGCGCTGCTGCTGACCGCCCGAGAGCTGGCTCGGCATAAAGTCGATGCGCTCGGCCAGGCCGACCTTGGTCAGCTCCTCGATGGCAATCTTCTCGGCCTCTTCCTTGCTGCGCTTGAGCACCTTTTGCTGCGCAAGCATGACGTTCTTTTTGACCGACAGGTGCGGGAACAGGTTGAACTGCTGAAACACCATGCCCAGGTGCGTGCGCACTTTGTTGAGGTCGACACCCTTGGCGCACACATCCACGCCCTCAACGATGATCGAGCCGCTCGTGGGATGCTCCAGACGATTGATGCAGCGAAGCATCGTCGACTTGCCCGAGCCCGAAGGGCCCAAGACCACAACGACCTCGCCCTTGTGCACATCTAGATCGATATCGCGCAGGACCACGTTATCGCCAAAGGCCTTCTGGAGGTTCTTGATACTGACGACGACCTCGTTCGAGTTATTGGTTTCGCTCATGATAGGACCTCCTTACAGACCGGCGATGTGATCGGCAGGCGTCGCGACAACCTGTCCGGCGCTCTTGGCGGGACGCTTCTTCTTGGTCTCGGTCGTGCCCAATAGCCTCGCCTCAAGACCGCTCACCAAGCGAGCGAGCGGCAGGGTGATGACCAGATAGAACAGGGCGGCAACCACGTACGGTGTAATGGAGCCCGTCGTGGCCACGATGGTACGGGCGTTCATGACGATCTCGACCACACCCACGGCGGCAAGCAGCGACGTATCCTTGTAAAGCAAGATAAACTCGCTGGTCAGCGTAGGCAAAACATTGCGGAACGTCTGCGGAATCATAACGTAGAGCAGCGTCTGGAAGGCATTCATGCCCAGAGAGCGAGCAGCCTCGTTTTGGCCCTTGGGGATCGATTGAATACCGGCACGGAAGATCTCGCACAAGTACGCAGACGAGTTCATGGCCATGACGATAACGCCCAAGACATAGTCGTCCACCTTGACGCCGGCCAACGGCAGACCGAAGAACGCGATATAGATCTGCAGGAACGCCGGCGTACCGCGAATGATATTCACGTAGATGCCGGCGAGGCAGCGCAGGATGCGCGACTTGGAGATGCGCATGAGCGACAGGGCAAAACCGAAGGGAATTGCCAGCGGAAACGCCACAAGCACGATCGAAAGCGACATAAGGAAGCCCTTAAAGACGATCGGCAGGCTTTGGACCAAAATGACCGGGTTCAAGAACAGGCGCAGGAACATATTGGAGTTCCAGGCCTCGACCCACGGCTGCTCCTTAAGATCGGCCAGGAAGTTATCGAAGGCCGTCACGCCCTTGATCTCGACGGAAGGAATTTTTGAAATCTTCTTGGTCGAACCGTCGGCGAGCGTATAGGTGCCGCTAAAGGCCTCATCGCCGCCCTCAACGGGAAACGTCACGCCGTAAACCTCGACACGGAAAAAGCCGCCGGCAGGTGCCGTCTCGCCAAAGTCGATCTTGAGCGTCTGACCATCAGCCGTGCACGTGGGTTTCATGGGCGTACGATCCATGAGGTCCTCGCCCGAGAGCATCGTCAATCGCGTGTCATCGGTACCAAACGTCGTGCCGTCGACAAACGTCAAAGAAAGACCGCTCAGTTCCTCGTCGGCATCGGCCTGAACTTCCCAGGTAATGCGCGTCTCGGTGCCGCCGACCACATCGCTGCCCGAACCGGTGTTGGGTCGGGCGGTAATCTTTGCGGTCTCAAGCGCCTGGGCGGTCGTGGGCGCATATGCCCCCGCGCACACCAGCGCAAGCGCCACGGCCATGACGCAGACTAGCTTTTGGAGCAAGGCGGGCAGTGGAAAACGCTGCTCCGCGGCCCCTTTGTTCAGTCGAGACAAGGTGGCTCCTATCGTAGAAGTTGCCGACAAAACGAGACGGAAACGCTCTCCGTCAAGAGAAGCGCAAAGGCCCTCTCCGCAAAACGGAAAGGGCCCGCGCGCAATCAAGTAGTTATTTTACTTGATGTTGTACTTAGCCATGAGGGCGTCGACGGTACCGTCGTCGGTCAGGTCCTTGATGGCCTGGTTGATGTCATCCTTGAGCTTGGTGTTGCCCTGGTTGATGGCAATGGCGTACTCCTCGCCGGTGCTGATCTGCTTGATGGTCTGGCAGGTGTTGAACTGCTCGGCGGTCAGCTGGCTGGCAACGGAGCGGTTGGTGACTACGGCGTCGCCCTTATCGGACTGCAGAGCACTAAAGCACTCGGTGGCGTCCTTGTAGGGGACGATCTTGGCCTTGGGGAAGTTCTCCTGGGCAAAGGCCTCAGCGGTCGAGCCAGACTGGACGATGATGGTAGCGTCGGAATTGTTGAGCTTCTCGCTGTAGTTATCGGCCGTGATGTCGGTGTTATCGACCTTGGTCACGATAGCCTGATCGTCCATGTAGTAGGAATCAGAGAAAGTGACTTCCTTCTCACGCTCGGGCGTGTCAGTGATAGCCGCGATGGAAACGTCATACTTGGCGCCCGAAGCGACGCCCGGAACCAGCGTGTCAAAGTCATTGTTGACATACTCGACATCCAGGCCCAGCTTGTCGCCGATAGCCTTGATGAGCTCAAGGTCAAAGCCCTGATAATCGCCGTTGTCATCTTTGTACTCAAACGGAGCGTACTCGGCAGAGGTGCCGACGGTGAGCGTACCGTCCTTGACGAGCGCGTACTCCTTGGAGCCGTCGACCTTCTCGACCTTAGCGTCGTCAGAGCTGCTGGAACCGGCATCAGAACCAGAGGTGGCGTTGGACGAGCCGCAGCCCGTCAGAGCAAGGGCGAGCGCCATAGCACCCGTGGCGGCAAATGCGCCAAGCTTCTTCAGCTTCATAATCAGTCTCCTTCCGGTGACCTCGTTTGATTCAGAGGTCTGCAAAAACTGTTGGCTATTATGCACCCGGAATTACGACTCTGCAATGAGAAAACTGATTGAAACAAACCCATAACGTGAATGGAATACTCTACTTTGTGACAGTTATTACTGCTGCAATGACCTTAATAGTCTAATTTCAGCTGCATAACCTGCAAGTTCGTTCGGAGTCTCCAAAATAAACGGCAGCGAACGCAAGTGGCCATTCGATACAATATTCTGCATAACCTGCACACCGCCACCAAATTCCTCGCTGCCAAGGTATCCCTTGCCGATGCACTCGTGACGATCTTTATGGGCGCCACAAGGGTTCTTCGAATCGTTGATGTGTACGGCATGCAAGCGATCGATACCCACCACGCGGTCGAACTCGTCGAGTACGCCGTCCAGATCATGGATGATGTCGTAGCCGGCATCGCTCACATGGCAGGTGTCCAAACAAACGCCCAGCTTATCGGACAGCTCTGGGCGCTTGGCGGCAACGCCCTCGATAATGCACGCCAGTTCTTCAAAGCTACGGCCCACCTCGGTGCCCTTGCCCGCCATGGTCTCGAGCAATACCGTCGTCTGCTGTCCCTCAAACATCACCTGGCACAGCGTGTCGACAATCATCTGAATGCCGGCGTCGGAGCCCTGTCCCACATGCGCACCGGGGTGGAAGTTGTAGTAGTTGCCGGGCAGTGCTTCCAGACGCTGCAAGTCCTCGGCCATTGCCTCCAAGGCAAACTCGCGCGCCCGCTCTTTGGCAGAACAGGGGTTGTAGGTATACGGGGCATGCGCCACCAGCGGTCCAAAGTCGTTTTGCGCCATAAGCTCGCGCAGGGCCGCCACGTCATCCATGTCAAGTTCTTTTGCCTTGCCACCGCGCGGGTTGCGCGTAAAGAACGCAAAGGTATTGGCGCCAATGGACAACGCCGTCTCCCCCATTGCCCGATAGCCCTTCGTCGTCGAAAGATGGCACCCAATCGTCAGCATCTCCAGCTCCCCCTCATCAGTTGCGGTGAAATACGGTCTATTGGTGCCCTATTTTGGCGCAAACAGACCGTATTCCACCGCAAGTTATAAAAGGGGCATCAGGGGCAAAGGCCTCCAAGGCATTCCAGGCGCTGGCGCCATGCCCCCACGCACTAAAGTTTCAAGCGAATCGCATCGATAATGCGCGCGCAGCGCTGCGTGGCGGCAAGGGGCATGACGGGACTCTCGAGTTTCCCCGCCCGGATGAGCTGGGTCGCATGCTGGATTTCGCCGTAGAAATCATCGATCTCAAACGGGGCATTTATTTCGAGCGTTCGACCGTCGGAATACTTCACATGGGCGAGCTCGGGGCGATGGAGACGCTCGATTTCCAACGAGCCTCGCTCACAGACAATCGTTAAGCGGCTTTCATATGTTGCTTTGCCGTCGCACACCATATGAATGGGTATACCGCCGACGCTCATACGGATCTCGTCGGCCCAATCGACGCGGCCGCCTGATACGTCACGCCAGCGAACTTCACGGGATGAAACCTCGCACGCGCCCGCGAGCAAATCCTCAAACCAACCGACCGCATAGCAGCCCATGTCATATAGACAGCCGCCCTGCAACGAATCAAGCAGATAGCCCGAAGGAGGCTCGCCGTAATCGAGCTTTTGCACGCTTTCAATCGAGACAATACGGCCAAGCTCACCCGACGCAAGCAAGTCCTTCACGCGAGTGCGCATCGGGCAAAACCGATTCTTCATCGCCTCCATAAACAGCACGCCGCGCTCACGAGAGGTGGAGGCAATCGAGAGAGCCTCTTCCTCACTCAAAACGGCCGGCTTTTCGCACAGCACGGCCTTTCCCGCGCGCAGTGCCCGACAGACCCAATGCGCATGCATGCCATGTGGAAGAGCCAAGTAGATTGCGTCGACATCGGGGTCGGCAATCAGCGCATCATAAGCCACATCGCCGCTATCGTCAGCCGTGGCATAACTGTGCGCGGCATCAATCGAAAACGCCCTGCAAAACTCCTCAACATGCGAAGGAGTGCGGCCGGCGGCAGCCACAAGCCGTGCCCCGTCCACCTCCTTGAGCGACGATGCAAATCGATGCGAAATGTGTCCAGCGCCCAAAACGCCCCAACAAACCTCACGCAAATCATCACATGAATCCCGATGACCCACGACAGCCCCCTTCAGTTGCGGTGAAATAGTTCCTGTTTGGCCCCTATTCTGCCGCAAACAGGAACTATTCCACCGCAAGTTATAAAAGGGTCATGAGGAGCGCGTTTTGCCGAAGGCCTTAAGCACCGCCGTCACGGGACCAGGCTGGAAACGTCGGCGCACATCGTCGAGACGCTCGGGAATATCGATGTGCTGTGGGCAGTGGCGCGCGCATTTGCCGCACTTGACGCAATTGCTCACGAGCTTGGGCTCGCTCGTGCGCACCGCACTCGCCGTAAAGTATTGCGACAGCCCCGTAAACCAGCTGTGCGCATAGCTCGCGTTGTAGGCGGCAAAGCAGCCGGGAATGTTGATACCCTTGGGGCATGGCATGCAGTAGCCGCATCCCGTGCAGGGCACACGGTTCGATTTCTCAAACTCCATCAACACGCGCGCAATCGTGTCGAGCTGGTTGGCAGTCATCGAATTCGGCAACGCGAGGTCTGCCAGTGACGAATTCTCATCCACCTGCGCGATATCGGTCATACCCGAAAGCAGCATCGTCACCTGAGGATGATTCCACACCCACGAAAGACCCCAGGCGGCAGGAGTGCGCAAATGCGGGTCACGGGCACTATCGAGCACAGCGCGGGCCCGTGGCGGCAGCTTGCCCGCTAAACGCCCGCCCAGCAGCGGCTCCATCACAAACACCGCGAGCCCGCGCTCCGCAGCCGCCATGAGTCCTGCCGTTCCCGCTTGGTAACGCTCGCCGGCATAGTTGTACTGTATCTGGCAAAAATCCCAGTCATATGCGTCAAGCATCGTCAGGAAATCCACCGCGCTGCCGTGGTACGAAAAACCAATCTGGCGAATGCGCCCCGCCGCCTTTTGACACGCGATCCAGTCCTCAATGCCCAATGCCACCACACGTTCCCACTGGGCGGGCGAGGTAATGTTATGCATGAGGTAATAGTCGATATGGTCGGTCCGCAGGCGCCGCAGTTGCTCATCGAAGAACCGGTCGAAATCCTCCGCGCACTTGCACGAAGCATGCGGCAACTTGGTCGCCAGCAACACCCGGTCACGCAGCCCCAAGCGCTCAAGCGAGGCGCCCACGCACGCCTCGTTACCGGGATAGAGATACGCGGTGTCCAGATAATTAATCCCCTGCTCCACCGCACGGGAAATGATGGCATCGGCTGTCTTCGCATCCGGACGTCCCGGCGCACCGGGAAACCTCATGCAGCCCAGACCCAACGCCGAGATACGGTTGCCGCTTTTGGGGTCAACGCGATATTGCACGGCCCCTCCCTTCGCCATCAGCGCCCCGGCAAGGCGAAACACAATGGTCACGCAGCCGAAACATCGTGGAATCGCAATCGAGAACGTATCGTAACGCAGCAGAAATCGAGCTGTCACGGCACCGCTTTAACATCAGCAAAAAGCCCGATGAAAGGAGCCGGGCATGACCACGCGCATGTCTTTGCGGTCTGCCCTGCAGCGTAGCGTCCAGGCAAACGTTTCTTTTTTTATAACAGCCGCCCCGCGCACCCGCCAATCACCCTGGCAGCATACAATCCTTCAGGCGCCCCTTACGCGGGCGCCTTTTATATGGGGAGATGATTCATATGCAGATCAACAAGGTCGCCTTTATCGGCAAGGGCGGCGTCGGCCTGCTCTACGGCAGCATGATTGCCAAGGCCCTCGGCAATGACGCCGTCGAATACGTTATGGATGACGCCCGCTTTGAGCGTCACGCGGGCGATGCGCTCACCGTCAACGGAAAGCCTTGCGATCTCACGTCCGTCCGCGCCAGCGAGGCAGCGCCCGCCGATCTGGTCATCCTGACGGTCAAGACCACCGGTCTCGACCAAGCACTCAAGACTATGGAGCGTGTCGTGGGACCCAACACGCTCATCGCCTCGCTGTGCAACGGCATTACGAGCGAGCAAAAGATTGCCGAACGCTTTGGCTGGGAGCATACCGTTCTTGGTATCTGCCAGGGCATGGACGCCGTGTTCCTCAACGGCGCGCTCACCTTTACCAATGCGGGCGAGATCCGCTTTGGTGCAGCCGCCGGCACCGACCCCGCGACCGTCACCGCTATCGACGGGCTCTACACGCGCTGCGGCATCGCCCATACCGTCGAGGACGACATCGCCCACCGCATGTGGGCCAAACTCATGCTCAACGACGGCATCAACCAGACCTGCATGGCCTACGGCGGGACCTACGGAAGCGCCACGGAGCCGGGCTCCGAGCAGCGTCGCTGCTTTGTTTCCGCAATGCGCGAAACGCTTGCGGTCGCCAACGCCGAGGGCGTTGAGCTGACCGAGGCAGACCTGACGCAAATGGTGCACCTCATCGAGGGAATCGACCCCGCCGGTATGCCCTCGATGGCTCAAGACCGCATCGCAAGGCGCAAAACCGAGGTTGATGAGTTCGCGGGCACCATCTGCCGCCTCGCGGCCAAACACGATATCCAGGCGCCGCAAAACGAGTGGCTCTATCGGCGCATCCGCGATATCGAGAAAAGCTGGTAGTGCCAACGCGCCGCATTCAACAGCCTTAACAGCAAAACCGCTGCAAGGGAACCTTTCCCCCTGCGGCGGCCTTCATCTTCGTCTATGACCGGCGGCCGATCTCACAACAGTTAGCGTCGCGACCCCGGCACCTCGTCCTCATCGTCGCGACAAAGGACAACACCGGCGCTTCCCAGCAGCGTGGCCGCGATCAGCGCGCCGACCACAATAGGAGCAGCCCCGCATGTCCCCTGCATGCCCGCGACGAGCGCGACCGTGGGACCAAGGCAACCAAACGTCAGTGCAACGGCGGCAACGGCAATATCTCGAGCATTCACAAGACCACTTCCTCCAAGAGAAAGACCTTATTTCTCAAGAACCAGTGTGCCCCGCATCCATACGCCCAGCGTACCGCCACGGTAAGGGCTCTGTTAACTCAAACGCATACATAGAACGGACGTCCTTACATTGCCCTAAAGCTCGGTAAAGACGCCCGTCCGCCAAATATCCGTGATGCAGAAAAATTACCAACCGGTGTAGTAGTCGGTGGTTCCGGCAGCGCAGCCGGAGTCATAGACCTTGCAATCACCCTTGGAGCCCGTAAAGGTCGAGCCCTGGGCCATATCGCCCGCGGCAACAACGTAATAGCCGTCGGAATCGCGCCAGAAGCCCTCAGAATCCTGAGTCCATTCGCCCGTGCGATAGTGATAAAGCACATTGCTGCTGTAATAGGTCTCGCGGCGCCCGTTGTAGTTATTGACACCCGCAGAGCGCGTCAGGCCCGATCCGTTCGCGTAGGACGCGGCAGACGCGTAAGACGGAGTGTAACCGGCGTTGTAGTACGAAGCCTGGGCGGCCTCGGCAGCCTCCGCCTCGGCGGCAGCCTCGAGCGCTTCGTGCTTGGCATCCTCAAGCGCAGTGCGCAGCTCATCGAGCTCGGTCGACTTCGCGTCGACCTCCCCCATCGTCAACAGGCTACCCGCACCGTCGATACAGCCCTGCAGCACAGCGCGCTCGTCATCGGTGGCATAGTCACCATACATGTTTAGAATGATCTGAGCGCGCATCTCAAGGGAATCGCGCTTGGCCTCCATCGAGGCGTTCCACTCCTGCATGGAACCATAACCATCGCCGCGATAGTCAACGGGCTGCACCAGCGTTGTCTCGGACGGCGTAGATCCAACCGTATCGGACAGTGTTGCGGCGTGGGCATCAGTTGCACCGGCGCCCGCCAAAAGTGCCACGGTCAGAGCGGCGGAAAGGGCGGCGGCTTTCGGTTTTCGTGAATCGATCCTCATGTAGCTGGAAACCTCCGTAGTGCGTTTTTGCTGCGTTTGAGCTGCGTGTGATTCGATTGCGCTGCATAGTACCCCGAGCAAATCGCGACCTGCGGTTTTACTCAAAAGACGCACGTCAATTGCGTAAAACTCACATCCTCTCAACAGGAGTTTTCCACAACTCGAATGCATAAAGCGTGTCAAAAACCCTGTTTTTGCACCCGTTCTATGCAAAAAAGGCGCCTGTGCAACCATTGTTCGCGCAGGCGCCTTGAGCAGGCATTTTATGCAGTTATACCTATCGGGTCGCAAGGGGTCCTTGCACAAGTCGCCTTACTCGTCCAGCGCGGCGAAGGCCTGCTTCAGATCCCAAATGATATCCTCGGCGTTCTCGGTACCGATGGAAAGACGGATCGTGGAGGGCGTGATGTTCTGCTCGGCGAGCTCCTCGGCAGAGAGCTGGGAGTGCGTGGTGGTAGCCGGGTGCACGACGAGCGACTTGACGTCGGCCACGTTGGCGAGCAGCGAGAATACCTGCAGATGATCGATGAACTTCCAAGCTGCCTCCTGGCCACCCTTAATCTCAAAGGTAAAGATCGAGGCACCGCCGTTGGGGAAGTACTTCTGATAGAGCTCGTGATCGGGGTGCTCAGACAGGCTCGGGTGGTTCACCTTGGCGACATGGCTGTCACCAGCCAGGAACTCAACGACCTTCTTGGTGTTCTCAACATGACGGTCAACGCGCAGCGACAGAGTCTCGGTGCCCTGGAGCAGGATCCAGGCGTTGAACGGGCTGATGCAGGCGCCCTCGTCACGCAGCAAGATAGCGCGGACATAGGTTGCGAAGGCGGCGGGACCGGCAGCCTCGGCAAACGAGACGCCATGGTAGGAGGGGTTGGGCTCGGCGATCTGCGCATACTTGCCGCTCGCCTTCCAATCGAAGTTACCGCCGTCGACGATCACACCGCCCAGCGAGGTGCCGTGGCCGCCGATGAACTTGGTTGCGGAGTGGACGACAATGTTGGCACCATGCTCCAGCGGACGGAACAGATACGGGGTGCCAAAGGTGTTGTCGACGACAACCGGCAGACCGTGCTTCTTGGCGATCTCGGAGATAGCGTCGATGTTGGGGATGTCGGAGTTGGGGTTGCCGAGCGTCTCGAGATAGATGACCGTGGTGTTGTCCTTGATGGCCCCCTCGACCTCGTCCAGGTTATGGGCATCGACGAAGGTGGTCTCGACGCCAAACTGGGAGAGCGTATGCTCCAGCAAGTTGTAGGAGCCACCGTAGATGGTCTTCTGGGCAACCACATGGTCACCGGCCTGGGCAAGTGCCTGCAGGGTATAGGTGATGGCAGCGGCACCAGAGGCGACGGCGAGGCCAGCAACGCCACCCTCGAGCGCGGCGATACGGTCCTCAAAGACGCCCTGGGTGGAGTTGGTCAGACGGCCGTAGATGTTACCGGCGTCGGCAAGACCAAAGCGGTCGGCGGCGTGCCGGGAGTTGCGGAACACATAGCTCGTGGTCTGGTAGATAGGCACGGCGCGGGAGTCGGATGCGGGATCGGCGCTCTCCTGGCCAACGTGAAGCTGCAGGGTATCGAAACCGAAGGTGTGCTCGGGGTTGTTGATGAACTGGCTCATGATGATCTCCTTGATCGAACAAAAGTAAATAAATTAGAGAGAAGTAAGTCGCTGTCTCCTGATCACGCCGACGGGCGCAAACAGGAGCCCGGCATTCGTCTTGGTAAGCAATTCATATGCGGGCCTCCTTTCGCATCCCGGTTCCGTGGTCGGTTTAATTACCTACCGCCTTTGTGTGTTTTGAATAGTACGAGCATTGTTTCGCTCGGTCAATCACTTAAAAGCGCTAACCTGTTATCGGTTTTATAGATAGCAATCGAAAGGACGGGCGCCGATGACCCTCCAGCAGCTTCGTTTTCTGATTGCCGTGGCAGAGTCCGGCTCAATCAACGCCGCAGCTCAGCGCCTCTATACCGCTCAGTCCAACATCTCAAACGCCGTCAAAAGCCTGGAACAGGAGCTCCATCTGGAGATCTTTACGCGCTCCAGCCGCGGCGTCACGCTCACTAACGACGGCACCGAGCTTTTGGGCTATGCGCGCCAGGTCGTAGAGCAGGCCGACATGCTCGAGGCGCGCTACGAGGACGGCGGCACCCCGCAAGCCCGCCTCGCCATTTCCGCCCAGCACTACGCCTTTTCGGTCGAGGCCTTTGTCAACGTGGTCGAGCGCTGCCGCGACAGCAAGTTCGAGTTCATCATGCGCGAGACCACCACATCGCAGATCATCGATGACGTCCGCGCGTTTCGCAGCGACATCGGCATCCTCTATCTGGACGACTTTAACGCCCGCGTTCTGCAGAAGGCTTTTGTCGATGCGCGCGCGAGCTTCCATCCCCTATTCGACGCGACGGTCCACGTCTTCGTTAGCGAGCGCCACCCGCTTGCCCGCCGCCCGCAGCTGTCCCTTGCCGACCTCACACCATATACGCGCTACAGCTTTGAGCAGGGAACCTCAAACTCCTTCTATTACGCCGAGGAACCTTTTAGCTATATCCCCTGCGACCGCAACATACGAATCTCGGACCGCGGAACACTTACTAACTTACTTATCACGTCGAACGGTTACACCCTGTCGACCGGTGTCCTCTCCAATGAAATGCAATGGGGTATGGCATCGATCCCGTTAGCAGACGCCCCAGCGATGCACGTAGGCTATATCATGCACGACGAGCGCAAGCCCTCTCCCCTCTTGCAGCAATACCTCGACGAGCTCAACCGCATCATCCATGCCAACTAACCGTCGGAAGACGGGGTAGAAATCGTAGATTGCTAGCCCCCGGCGGGCATGGCGCTACAATGGTCACTCACACGAAACGTACCCAACGAAAGGAACCATGTGAAGGTCATCATCTATACCGACGGCTCGGCCCGATCAAATCCGGGACGCGGCGGCTACGGCGCCGTGCTCAAGTACACCAATCCCGCCGGCAAGACCTTCACCTCCGAGCTTTCGCGTGGCTACGCCAAGACTACCAACAACCGCATGGAGCTCATGGCGGTCATCGTGGCGCTCGAGGCACTTAACCGCCCCTGCGAGGTCGAGGTCCATTCCGATTCGCAGTACGTCGTCAACGCCTTTAACAAGCACTGGATCGACGGCTGGAAAAAGCGCGGATGGAAAACCGCCAACAAGCAGCCCGTCAAGAACCGCGACCTGTGGGAGCGCCTACTCACCGCCAAAAGCAAGCACAAGGTTGAGTTCATCTGGGTTAAGGGTCACGCCGGCCACGAGCTCAACGAGCGCTGCGATGAGCTCGCAACCACGGCGGCCGACGGCAGCAACCTCGATATCGACTCCGGCTTTAACGAGAGCGACCTGTAATAGCGTTTTCGCGCAGCTTTATATCCCCACGCGCTACACTCATCCTGTAGACCAAACAACGCAAGGGGGACGTATGCTGCGCATCGCGACCATCGGCACATCCATGATCACCGACGACTTTATCCAAGTCGTCAACGCCAACGACCAAGCCGCGTTTGTGGGCACGCTTTCACGCGACGCCAATCGCGGCGCCGCCTTTACCGCCGAACACGGCGGCGAGCGTAACTTCACCGCACTTGACGAGCTTGCGTCCGCCGCCGACGTCGACGCCGTCTATATCGGCAGCCCTAACGCACTTCACTACGAGCAGGCCCTTGCCTGCATCGCCGGTGGCAAGCATGTCATCGTCGAGAAGCCCTTCTGCGCCACCGAAGCGCAGGCGCTGGAAGTCTTCCGCGCTGCCGAGGCGGCGGGCGTCGTAGCCCTCGAGGCCATGCGTCCCCTCCACGATCCCGCCTTCCATGCCATCGAGGACGCCCTGGGCGAGATCGCTCCCATCCGCCGCGCCTCATTGCGCTTTGGCAAGTATTCCTCGCGCTACAACGAGATTCTCGCGGGGCGCGCCACCAATATCTTCGACTGCCACATGGCCTCGGGCTCCCTCATGGACATCGGCGTCTACACCGTCGAGCCCATGGTCGAGATCTTCGGCATGCCCTCCGGCCTTACGAGCATGACCACGCTGCTCGACCCCACCACGCGACAGCTCACGCACGGCCCCATCGACGGCTGCGGCTCCATTCTCGCCAGCTATGGCGGAGGCCGCATCTCCGTCGAGCTTGCGCATTCAAAGATCACCAACGATCTGCTGCCCTCACAGATCGAAGGCGAGCGTGGCACTATCCAGATCGACCATCTGTCCACGCCCCGCAACGTCCGCATCGACTATCGCGGCGACGTCGTACGCGGCTCAGCGACCGAGGCACCGCGCGAACAGGGCGACAACGGCCGCGTGCTCGACCTGCCCAAATTGAGCAACACTATGGAATACGAACTCACAGACTTTATCACCGCCATCGGCGGCATCGATAACGTTAAGGAAGAAATTTGGGAGACCCCGGCGGGACGCCACGAGCTTGGCCACTACCGCGATGTCACGCTCGTCTCACTGCGCATCATGGATGCCGTGCGCCAGCAGGCCGGCATTACCTTCCCGGCCGACGCAGGCAAGCAGGCATAGCGATGGGCCTCTTCGACACGCTCTTCTCCAGCGTCACCGGCGGCAGTCGAGAACCTCAAAAACCATCAAACGTCGAGCTCGAGCTGCGCCGCAGACTTACTGTGCTCGCAAGCGACGAGGCCACTCAAGACACTCCCCTGCGCTATTTCCTGCGCTGGGCGGGGCAAGTCCAGGGCGTTGGCTTTCGCTTTACCAACACCAACCTCGCGCAGGCACGCTCCCTCACCGGCTGGGTGCGTAACATGGAAGACGGCTCAGTCGAGATGGAGATACAGGGAGCTCCGGCAAACATCCTATCTCATCTCGAGGCGCTTCATGCCTCCTACGAGCGCATGGGAACGCGTTTTCGCCTCGTAGACGCCCAGGCCCGAGCCCCACTTGCCAATGAAGACGGTTTCACGCCTCATTATTAGTATTGTGTGCTAAATACGGTATCATTTACCTACGACCGTTAATAGAAAAGAGGCGAGGCGCATGGCGGTGCAAAGAAGGAATACCAGGCAGCGAAAGCTGGTTCTCGACGCCGTGCGCCAAAGTTATAACCATCCCACCGCCGACGAAATCTACAACGTCGTGCGCGAGCAGGATGACAAGATCAGCCGCGGTACGGTCTACCGCAATCTCAATCTCTTGGCCGACGCCGGCGAAATCCTCTCCATCAAGACGCCGGGCGGCAGCCGCTTCGATCGCACCGTCGAGCCGCATGCGCATATCATCTGCACCTCGTGCAGCCGCGTCATCGACGTACCACTCCCCTTCGATGCACAGCTCGACGCCAAAGCATCCGAGCAAATCGGCTGGCACGTCACGTCGCACTACACCATCTTCGAGGGTCTCTGCCCCGATTGCCGGTAGACGTTTGGAACATGCCTTAAAATCCACCTTTCCGCACTTTGCAGCAAGAAGTAGATTTCTAGACATGCCCCAAATGTTTACTCAGCAAGTAGACGGTGCAGTTCTTCTTCGACCGTGCGCACGTAACGGACGCGGTCGTTGACGCCACGCATGGTGGGGTTGCAGCTCTCCATCAGATAGGGATGGCCCACGACGTTGAGCATGTCGCGATCGTTCTCATTGTCGCCAAAAGCCATCATCTCATCGGGCGAAATACCCAGGGCACGACCGTAATCGGCAAGCGCGGAGCCCTTGCCCGAACCGAAACCGATCAAGTCCGTCCATGCGGTTCCCGACGTCATCACTTCGACACGATCGCTAAAGAGGCGCTCGAAATACTCCCGGGCTGCCGGATAATCCACCTCGGGCGTCTGGAAGCCAATCTTAATGACATCCTCGTCGATGTCCTCGGGACGGTCGACCACCGCCACATCGCAGTGGACCACATAGCGCAAATGGTCGACGAACGCATCGTTACCGCTCATGGCGTAGATGTGCCCCTCACACGAAAGGGTCACGTCGGTATGGGGATACGCAACCACGGCATTCGCGATAGCCATAGCAAGGCTACGCTCCATAGAGCGCTTGACAACGGCACGCCCCTCGCTCATCACCAGGGTTCCGTTTTCGCATACATAGGTGAGCTCATCGGCCACCGGGGCAAACAGGTAGCGCAAGCTCGCATATTGACGGCCACTCGCCGGCATAAACACGATACCGCGACGATGCAGCTCATCGATAAGCTCAAAGGCCTCGGAACGCAGCTCGCGCTCCCCCGGGTGCAGCAACGTGCCGTCCAAATCGCATGCAATCAGTTTGATTCCCTCAAGACCCATATGCTTCCCCAAAGCCTCCTATCAACAGCAAGACGGACCTTGATTGGTCGCCCCTCAAAGCCCATCTTGCGCATACGCGCGCTTAGCCACGCACCTTTTTTACGATGGTAAAGTCTGGAGCCATGCTCACGACGACCTCCGCCGCACTCGACGCAAAGCGCCGGCTGGCATCGAGCTCGCGTGTGACCACCGAGAGCCGAACACCCTCGACACCCCGGAGCATGCGGCCCAAAACAGGCTGCACCGGCGTATACATGCGCACGGTATGCTCGTCCGAGTCGCCTCGGAAGAGCGGCGCATGCATGTTGCCGATCTCCCAGCACGAATGCGCGAGCGCAATCGGGTCCATGCGGTCAACTTCGACCAAATAAACCTCGGCGCTGCGCAAGCGCACGACAACTGCCACGGGCACCATGCCCGAACGGTCGATGGCGAGCACGTCGCCATCGGCAAGACGACCGCCGTCGGCAGTATCCAGCCGAACATCGATCGTGCGCCCCAGCTCCGTCACGCCCGCAAACGCGCATACATCAGCCTGATCCCAATCGAGCAGTAGCTCGTCAACTTCAAAGACGCCGCCCAACTTCCGGCGAAGCAGGAGTTCATAGGACGAATCGTTGAGATTTCCCAAGCATGTCGTCGAAACCAAGCGTTCAGACATACTCTAACCCTCGACCTCGACGAGCTCGATATCAAAGTTGAGATCCTTGCCGGCAAGCTCGTGGTTGGCATCGAGCGTCACGGCCTCGGGCGTCACGTCAATGACGACGGCGGGGACAGGCATGCCGCTCGGCGTGGACAGGAAGAGCTTCATGCCCTTCTCGATCTGCTCGATGTTGGGAACCTGCTCGGCCGGGAAGGTAATAACCATCTCGGGATTGTGCTCGCCGTAGGCATCGGCAGCCGGGATGTGCACGGTCTTCTTCTCGCCCACCTGCATGTCGACAACAGCGGCGTCGAAGCCCTTGATCATCTGACCGGCGCCGCAGGTGAACTCCAGCGGCTCGCCGCGATCGTAGGAGCTATCGAACTGCGTGCCATCATCGAGCGTGCCGCGATAATGGGTCTTGACCTTCTTGCCCTGGTTGGACATGGTAACCTCCGTAATAAGGGCGGCGCACAACGCGGGCCGCCATGAACATATGGCGCTAACTATACCCTAGTCATACAATTCAATGACAGTTTGCAAAGAAACGCTGCAACCGGAGGAACCATGGCATATCCCGTATTTGACCTTCACTGCGACACCGCTGACCGCATCGGCTGGGCCACACTCGATCTCGACCTGCGCTTTACCGCCGGCACCGACGGTTATTTCCCCGGCGACGAAACACATCCGCAAGATTTCGATCTCATCGAGGGCAACGCCTGCGCCATCTCGCTCGCAAAGATTGGCAACACGCCGTGGGCACAGTGCTTCGCCACGTTTGTCCCCGACGAGATTCCCACCGCCCACGCCGCGCGCTTCCAGGCGCAGATCATGGCGCATATGAGCGGCCAGGCAATGCTCAACCACGACCGCATGGTCAACGTACGCAGCGCCGCAGACATTCGCCCCGCGCTCAAGGACGGCAAGGTCGCTTGCATCCACACCATCGAAAACGCCACGTTCTTTGCCGAGGACCCCGCGCTGATCGAGGTGCTCAAGAGCTTGGGCGTGCTTATGTCGTCACTCAGCTGGAACGCGCAGGGACCGCTCGCGAGCGGGCACGATACCCACGCCGGCCTCACCGCTGCCGGCATCGAGGCACTTACGCAGATGGAGCACGCCGGCATGGTACTCGACGTCTCCCACCTCAACGATGAGTGCTTTGACGAGGTTGTCGCCCACGCCACGCGCCCCTTCGTCGCCAGCCACTCCAACTCCCGCACCGTCTGCGGCGTCAAGCGCAACCTCACCGACGACCAGTTCCGCACCATTCGCGACACGGGTGGCATCGTCGGCCTCAACTACTGCAGCGAGTTCCTTTCCAACGACGCAACCGACAAGACCGCCGCAGACGTCACCTTCGACCAGCTGGCGGCACATATCGAGCACTGGCTCGACCTGGGCGGCGAGGACGTCATCGCACTCGGCGGCGACTGGGACGGCGCCACGGTGCCCGCTTTCCTCTCCGATGCCAGCAAGATGCCCGAGTTCCAGAACATGCTCTCCAAGCACTTTGGCAAGACCGTGATGCAGAAGCTCTGCAGCGATAATGCGCTTGCCTTCTTTGAGCGTTATTAATATCACGTCCCTTGAGCGGGCCGGCATGCCGAACGGTCGACATGCCGGCCCGTCCCCAACCTGAAGGACCGCTTTTGACGCAGCAATTTACGATTACCGTATCCCGACCGGATGGCACATCCATCCCCGTCGTCGTTACCAAAAAGCGCGTCAAGAACTTCAACCTACGCGTCACATCGAGCGGTGAGGTCCACGCCAGCGCACCGCTCGGCGCCAGCCGCGAGCGTATCGAAGCGTTTGTGAAGCGCAACAGCACCTGGATTATCGGTCGACTTGCCCAGCGCGAGCAACATCAGGCGACGGCACAAGAGCCGCTCAGCCCCTCGTCCATCATTGCACTTTGGGGCATGCCCATCACGGTACAGGACGCACTCGATCACAACTTTGCGTCACCCGCACCGCGACCCAAGCAGGCCACCTTCGCAAGCTTTATGGGTGCCGACAAATCGGACGAACGCCTACAGGCCAAGCGGTACGCAATCCTCGACGGCCTAACGTCCGATGAGCTCCAAGCCCACATCGACCAGCTCTATGCCTCCGAGGTCACCACAGCGCTGCGCGATATGGTGCATGCGTACGAAATCGCAATGGGCGTCAACGTGGCCCGCATTTCCGTACGCAGCATGAAAACGCGTTGGGGCTCATGCACACCTAAATCCGGCGCTATTCGCATCGCGCGCGAGCTCGCCGCCTACCCCGTCGAATGCCTCGACATGGTTGTCGCCCACGAGCTCGTCCACTTGCTCGAGCCAAGCCACAATCAGCGGTTTCACGCCCTGCTCGACACGTACTGCCCCAACAATAGAGCCCTGTCGCAGCGGCTCAAGCAGCCACCCTCAACAAGCTCTAGCGTCGACTAGCGCACGCGCTCGATCTCGACGCCGCAGCTTGCCAGGGGAAGACCGACGGGCGCCCACGGCTTATCGAGCTTTATGCGCACACCAAGCAGCAAGGGATAACGACGCAACAGCATCTGGGCCACACCCTCGGCTGCCGCCTCGATAAGTTTAAACGTATGCTCGCGCAGATACCCATCGACATCGTGGCACACCGAGCCGTAGTCAATCGAGGCGTCCAGGTTATCGTGCTCCCCCGCTGCACGCAGGTCGGCATAGAGCACCAAGGACACGATGAACTTCTGGCCCAGCGCGTTCTCTTCGGGATACACGCCGTGGTTGGCAAAGACCTCGAGACCGTCGATAGTAATGCGGTCAGCATGGCGCAGATCGTCATAGCTCACGTGGGGAACCGCCGTTGCGGTGGATATTTCGCCCCTTCCACGGCGGGCGAGCTCGGCGCCTTCAGTCTTGGTTGCATTCTCGGGCAGTTTCTTGTTGCTCATCGCGATCGTCTCCTTCGTTTAGAACCCCGACCGCGTAAACTAACTACACGCGAATCGACAGGTTCTTTTTATCATCGCTCCAGTTGCAAGCATTGCGCGCGGGGCATGCAAAGCAGGCGCGCGACGCTTTGTCGGCTGCATAGAGCAGGCGCTCGAGCGGTTGGCTGTTCACGCGCAGCTTTCGATGGCCCAGAATGGCCGTCTTAATGGCTGCGGCATCGGCCGGCTCAAACGCTACGTCATCGGGCATGCCGCCGAGAATCGCATCAGCGACGCGTTCGCTTGCAACATCATGGGATATACCCGATTCGTACTGTTCATCTTTGCCGATATCGTGAAGAAGTGCCGTGGCGTAGATGACCTCGCGGTCAAATTCGAGATCTTCCTCGAGATTCTTAATCCACATAATACGAGCGACATCCAGCAGGTGGTCAATACCGTGGCGGCAGAAGATGCGCCCCGATTCCAACTGTGCAATGTTGCCCAGGTGCCGCCGGAACAGGCCGTTGGCACAGATGTAATCGATACGAGGCATGACGCCAAAAGGCGCCAGGCCCGAAGCCATAAAACCGCGACGCGGCGTTCCCTCGTCAGTATTCGATGTAAAGTCGTTGACGACTCTCATAGTTAGCGTCCCAGCATCCTAAAGAATCGCTCCTCGAGCGACGGATCGGCCTCAAAGACGCCGCGACGAGCGAGCGTCACGGTCTTGGTGCCAGGCTTTTGCACGCCGCGCATGGTCATGCACATATGCTCGGCTTCCATGAGCACAATCGCTCCCTGGGGAGCGAGATACTCCATGAGGGCATCGGCAACCTGTGCACACAGCTGCTCCTGCAGCTGCAGACGACGGGCATAGACCTCAACCGTGCGGGCAAGCTTAGAAAGCCCTGCGACACGGCCGTTGGGGATATAGCCAATGGCAGCCTTGCCGTAAAACGGCAGCAGATGATGCTCGCACAGCGAGTAAAACGTAATGTCGCGCTCGATAACCAAATCGTTCGAAGCGACGGCAAAGGTTTTAGACAGGTGTTCCTCGGCACTCTGGTCCATACCGCCGGCGATCTCACCATACATACGGGCAACGCGCGCCGGGGTCTCCAGCAGGCCCTCACGAGTTGGATCCTCGCCTATGCCCTCAAGCAATAGCTTAATGGCGGCCTCGACTTTTTCCTGATCGACCATCTGGGCCTCACTTTTCCGATTTTGCGTTCGCGCTATGGTACCACGCCCTCCGGCATCGGCCACAAGCTACATAGTATGGGTCGAATAGACCGGATCGTCCCGCCAAAGCTCCACGGCGTCGCAAAGCGAAACGCCCTCACGTGCAGCACGAGCGCGCGTGGCGTTCATGTCGATCACGCGCTGATTGCTCGAGCCCCTAAAGCGCAACGAGATATCGTACAGATCCTGAACGAACGGGCCGTCCACCAACATGTCGAGGCAGGCCAGGATACGGTCCGTCACCTCGGTATGATGACGGCCACCCGGCATAAGCTCCTCGAGCACGTCACCGGTAAAGCACCAAATGGTCTTGCCCGACCCCGCAGGATAGGCCGCACGCACGCGCTCGATAAAGTCAACAAACCCCGCCTGATTCTCGGGCTCCATAGGCTCGCCACCCAGAATCGTCAGGCCATCGATAAAGGGATGATCGAGACTCTCGATAATCTTATCCTCGACGGCGCGATCGAACGGCTCACCCGCAGCAAAGTCCCACGCGACAGAGTTAAAGCAATTCTTGCACCCACGACGGCACCCACTCACAAACAGAGAAGTACGAACGCCTTCCCCATCAGCAATGTCGAAATACTTAATGTTCGCGTAATTCATAGGTAACTCTCCCGGGAGGCCGGGACATATCATCCCGTCCTCAAACATTCTCGGCCTTCGGCCTGCGAAACTGCGGGCGGGACGATATGTCCCGGCCTCATGCAAAGGGTAACTCAATGAACGAAGCGAACATCGAGTATAGGGTTCGAGGTCCAATAAAAACCTTGTTGCAACTCAACCGCCATCGCAAGCAAAGCGTTGTTGCAAGTCAACTCATTTCCGCTTAGAACTTCGAGGAGTGAGCAGACCGCATGCCGTATCTCAGCTACGTCAACTTGGCTGAGCCGAGAGGGCCGCTTGGGCTTTTGCTCGATATGAGTTCCGCACGCAAAGAAGGCCACTTAATGTGGCCTTCGTCTTGCGCAGGACTGTCCGAAATAGCGAGCAAATGCCCAAGCGGCCCTCCCGGCTCAGCCCCGGAGCGGTATTAGAGATGCAGCACGCGGTCGCGGATCTCCTCGGTTCGGCCCTGGTTCCAGAACTGGGTACCGATGTAGCCGCACGTGCGACGGGCAACATTCATCTTCTCCTGATCGCGGTTGCCGCAGTTAGGGCACTCCCACACCAGCTTGCCGTCATCCTCGACAATCTTGATCTCACCGTCGTAGCCGCACACCTGGCAGTAGTCGCTCTTGGTGTTGAGCTCGGCGTACATGATGTTGTCGTAGATGTACTGCATCACGCGAATGACAGCCTTGAGGTTGTCCTGCATGTTGGGAACCTCGACGTAGGAGATGGCACCGCCCGGCGAAAGCTGCTGGAACATGCCCTCAAACTTAAGCTTATCGAAGGCGTCGATCTCCTCGGACACGTGGACGTGGTAGCTGTTGGTGATGTAGCCCTTGTCCGTCACGCCCGGGATGATGCCAAAACGACGCTGCAGGCACTTGGCGAACTTGTAGGTCGTCGACTCAAGCGGGGTACCGTACAGCGAGAAGTCAATATCGCTTTCGGCCTTCCACTCGGCGCACTTGTCGTTCATGCGCTGCATGACGGCCATGGCAAACGGCGTGCCCTCCTTCTCGGTGTGGCTGTGGCCCGTCATGTACTTGACGCACTCGTACAGGCCGGCATAACCCAGACTAATGGTGGAGTAACCGCCCACGAGCAGCTTGTCGATCGTCTCGCCCTTCTTCAGACGAGCGAGGGCGCCGTACTGCCACAGAATCGGTGCGGCGTCAGAAAGCGTACCCATCAGGCGCTCATGACGGCACAGCAGGGCACGGTGGCACAGCTCAAGGCGCTCGTCGAAGATCTTCCAGAACTTATCCATATCCTGATGCGAGCTCAGCGCGACATCGGGCAGGTTGATGGTCACGACGCCCTGGTTAAAGCGACCATAGTACTTGGGCTTGTTCGGGTCGTAGTTTAGCGCGTTGGCAACGTTGTTAAAGCCGTTGCCCGAGCGGTCGGGCGTCAAGAAGCTGCGGCAGCCCATGCAGGTATAGCAGTCGCCGTTACCCGCGGTCTCGCCCTTCGACAGCTTGAGCTCGCGCATCTTTTTCTCGGAGATGTAATCGGGCACCATACGCTTGGCAGTGCACTTGGCAGCCAGCTGGGTCAGGTAGAAGTACGGGGAATCCTCGTGAACGTTATCGTCCTCGAGTACATAGATAAGCTTGGGGAATGCCGGGGTGATCCATACGCCGGCCTCGTTCTTAACGCCCTCGTAGCGCTGGCGAAGCGTCTCCTCCACGATCATGGCAAGGTCGTGCTTCTCCTGAGGCGTACGGGCCTCGTTAAGATACATAAAGACCGTCACGAACGGCGCCTGGCCGTTGGTGGTCATAAGGGTCACGACCTGATACTGAATCGTCTGAACGCCGCGACGGATCTCGTCACGCAGGCGATCCTCAACAACCTCGCGGACCTTTTCGGGAGATGCGGAAACGCCGAGCTCCTCGAGCTCGCGGGCGACCTCGACGCGAATCTTTTGACGGCTCACCTCGACGAACGGGGCAAGATGGGTCAGCGAAATCGACTGGCCACCATACTGGGAGGAAGCAACCTGGGCGATGATCTGCGTCGCGATGTTGCAGGCGGTCGAGAAGCTGTGCGGCTTCTCAATCAGCGTACCCGAGATAACAGTACCGTTCTGGAGCATATCCTCCAGGTTCACCAGGTCGCAGTTATGCGTGTGCTGGGCAAAGTAGTCCGAATCATGGAAGTGGATCAGACCCTCATTGTGAGCATCCACAATCTCCTGGGGCAGCAGCACACGCTGGGTCAGGTCCTTGGAGATCTCGCCGGCCATGTAGTCACGCTGAACGGAATTGACGGTCGGGTTCTTGTTGGAGTTCTCCTGCTTGACCTCTTCGTTGTTGCACTCAATCAGCGACAGAATCTTGTCGTCGGTCGTGTTCTTCTGGCGCTTCAGGCTCTGAACATAGCGATAGATGATGTAATGGCGAGCGACCTCGTAGCAGTCGAGACGCATGATCTCGTCCTCGACCAGATCCTGAATCTCCTCGACCGACACGGTGTGGCCCGCGTTCTCGCATGCCTCGGCGACGTTTTGTGCCGCGTAAACCACCTGGCGGTCGGTAAGACGAGAGCTCTCCTCGACCTCCAAGTTTGCGGCGCGGATGGCATTGACGATCTTATCGATGTCAAAGACAACCTCGGTGCCGCTGCGCTTGATGATCTTCATCCTCTTGCCTCTTTCGTATCGTAGCCTCATCGCGCTTCAGAGCCAAACGATACCTGGCAGGGCTTGCCCCTGTCTTGCGGCGCCGTCGCGCAATCTGTGTTCTCGATAAACCATAAGCCTCCATGCGGACATTCCCTGGAGCCGATCAAGCGGCTCAAGGACACGTTCAAAAGAGGCAGTTAAGGTCTTCGTTCTCTGTCCGCCATCTATCATACGACAAAGAGGCATCTATATCCTGTATTCTTTTTTTAGGTCAAACACAACATATAGTGTTTCAGCAGGTCAAAGCAATTAGTCATTTTGCAGACGCATTAAAAATGAGGGGTTCTTGGCAAGTCGGTAAAACGCTACCAACACGGCTACCTGCATGGCAGTTATAAAACCCCCTTAGTCAAGCCGCTGACAAATCCTACCAAAATCAAGTCGCTCACGCCAAAAGAATCCAAAAGATTATGCTTGACCAACATGTTGCGGTCACGATCGGCCAGGACGTATGCAATCTGCCGGCACCTCTACGGGATGCGAAGACCATCGCGTACAGACCTTGGATCAATATTTGGTGGCTTATATTGGCGGCGTGCTTGGTGGCAAAACAAAACAGCCCAGAGGATATAGCCTCTGAGCTGCGAACATTTGGTGGGCGTTAGAAGATTTGAACTTCTGACCTCTTCCGTGTCAGGGA
>CAJMHW010000009.1 GCA_905213325.1 Collinsella aerofaciens | reverse complement strand
GCAACCCCAACGAGGTCTACCTGCGCTACCCGCGCTCTCCCTTTGCCGACCAGTCGGGCGATGCCGGCTTTACCCACACGCCGAGCGACGATGCGTGCGCCTACACCTGGGATCTCGCGCTCACCAAGCGCGGCAGCGACGGCGACAAGCCGCTTGCCGGGGCGGTCCTGAGCATCGCCGACGACCGCGGTCGCACACTGGCGGCCGACGGCACGTGGGATGCGGAGGGCAAGGCCACCGTCACCACGGGCGAGGACGGCCGCGTGACCGTCTCGGGCGTGGACTCGGGCAAGCTGGAGGTCCGCGAGCTCAAGGCGCCCAAGGGCTACACCGCCTTTGAGGGCACGCGCTCCGTGATGGTCAAGGCCGAGGGTCTGGACGTCGACCAGGTGGCCGCCGCCAAGCCCAAGCTCACCATCACGGCCGAGTCGCCCCTGCGCGCCGACAGCGCGGACGGGTCGACGGGCAGCCTGGAGGCGTCGCTCATCAACACGCCCACCGGCACACCCCCTAGCATTACCACCGGAGGCTTTATGCCCTCGACTGGCGATATGGCAATGTACGCCGCGGCCGCCGCAGCGGTCGCCGGAGCCGCGCTCATCGTGGTCGCGCTCCTGGTCAAACGGGGAGGTGGCAGCCATAAAGAGTAGCTGGCAGCCCCACAGAGAGCGGGGCGAGACATAGCGAAGCAGATGCTAAGACACAGACAGACAGATTTAGATCAAATGGAATTCGAGCAGAAAGCAGAGGAAAAGAAGATGAGCATGAGCAAGAACATTGCACGCCTGGCAGTAACCGCCGGCCTCACGGCGGCGCTGAGCTTCGGCGGCGTCATGGCCCCGGTGACCATGGCGTTTGCAGCTGAGGGCGGCACGGACAGTATCACGATCAGCAAAGTTGAGGGTAACGAGAACACTACGTTCAAGGCGTACCAGATCTTTAAGGCCACTGTGACCGACTCTGAAAACGGCGGCAAGACCGCTCAGAACATTACGTGGGCAAGCGATGCGGTTGGCACGAGGGTGATTGTTGCCATTAATCGCTGGGAGAATGATCACAACTTGAAGGATGAAGATAAGCTGCCTAGCAACCCTACGGCCCAGGAAGTGGCCGACTTCCTCATGGCGCATGCGGAAAATCCAACTGCAGGTTCGGCTGATGGACAGGCTAAGGGGACGCGAGTTGCTACTGGCAATGTTCTCTACGCAGTTGCGAATGCCGTGAAGAATGAGACGCCGGTTAAGTCCGGTATCGCTGCCGGCACTTCCTGGTCTCCTGACGCCGAGAATGGCAACGGCTACTACTTGTTTGTGACCGACGGAAGTAGCTTGGAGCCCGGCAATAAGAACACTGGTACGTCTCCTATCTTCGCGGTCGTGGGTGGAAACGCTGTGACCGTTTGTGAGAAGACCAGCATCCCCACGGTTGGGAAAAAGATTCTCGATAATTCTAAAGTGAAGGGCGGTGACATTACCGGCGAGACTGACTGGGTGGACGCTGCCGACTCCCAGGTTGGCCAGGAGGTGAACTATAGGCTTACCGGTACGATCGCAGATAACTACGACAGCTACGACTCTTATTCCTACAAGTTTAAGGATTCATTGGATCAGGGTCTTGACTTCGTCGATGGCTCGCTCAGCGTTTATGCGCTGAATAATGATGGTGAATATTCCGAGATTAATTCGGAAAGCTACAAAGTGGAGGTTTCTGCTGGGTCAAATGGGCATGTTTTGACGGTTGACTTTAACGGTGCTAAGGGTCTGAAGTCGGCCACCGCGAAAAAAGGCGGAACGCTTACGATCAATGCCAACACCAATATTGTTGTCTTCTACAAGGCAAAGCTCAACGCAAAGGCGGTTATTGCAGGGGCCAACAACCAGCTGAATGGCAACCTCAACACCGTTACGCTCGAGTATTCTAACAACCCCATGTCAGGTGGCACTGGCACCTCGGAGTCCGATACGGTCAAGGACTACACCTACGGCCTCAAGATCAACAAGGTTGACCTTGGCACTGAGAAGGCGCTGAAAGGTGCTAAGTTCACCATCGTAGCTGGTGACACAACTAACGGTGACGAGAACAGCGCAAACGTTAAATATGTCAAGAGTGACGGCACTTTGAGCGACAGCAAGGTTGAGCTTTCGATGGACTCCGATAGTGTCATTACGCTTACCGGTCTCGATGCTGGCGTCTATACGGTCACGGAAACTTCTGCTCCCGATGGTTACACCAAGGTCGAACCCTTCACCTTCGAGATTAAGCCGACCATGAACGCCATTGATCCGAACGCTGGTCTTACTGTGCTCTCTGGCACGCTTAATAGCAAGAACCAGAGTGACAAGGTCATCGCTGGCCTTACCGATAAGCGTGCCGGTGATAACAAACTAACGATGCAGACCGGCTCGGAGAAGGACACCGATGGCTACTTCAACATCACCGTTGGCGATACCAAACAGGTTGGCCTCCCGCTGACCGGTCTTAACGGCGTGACCTTCACTTGGATCGCTGGTGGCGCGGTGCTGTGCATCGGCGTGGCGCACCTCATCCGCAGCCGTAAACAGGCTGAGGAGTCCGAGCAGGAGTAACGCTCGCTCACCCATCCCTTTGGCAGGTGGGATGTGATGGCCATGAGACTTGCGGACACTTTTCTCGTCCATTGACGTTCTTGCTTTGCCATTCTCTTTTCGGGGCAGACTCCGCACTGGAGTCTGCCCCGTTTTTTTTTTTGGACAACGCAGCCAGGCTCCATTGCCCGATGGATCAAGCGTATGAATATCGAACAGATGTTTGCTAATATTGCGTTTACCAGGCGTGGGTGCATACACTCGCAGTAAAATATCCTTGCGACGCATCCCGTGCGCGGGCGGCCGACGACTCGATCGGAGGTCCCCAAATGCTGAAATTCCTTAACGCGCTCGCCGCCCTCGCGGCGGTGGGTACGTTCGTCATCGCGTTTCTTGACTCGTATGAGGTTCGGTTTAAGGTCCGTAGGCGCACGCGCGGTGCGGACGGTAGAAGGCATTTGCGCCGCAAAAAGCGCAAATAAGAATGCCCGGGGTTCGGAGCCCGGGCATTTAACTAAAGCTGAAAACTAGGCCGCCCGCGCTTTCGAACACTTACGCGGGGTGCGTCGTTTCCTGTAGCTATTGTATCCCGAATCGCCCAGCCGATTCGGGACATTTTGAAAACTCAAATGCGGGCTTAGGCACGAACGGAATCTCGTTAATTCCGAAAATTATGTATAATTCCAATATAAACTGGAATCAAACGAAAACGATGGAAATGAACGAAGCGCTAATCTACTTACAAGAAGCACTAGGCCTCTCCGCCAAGACCAAAACTTGGCCTGGATTCGCACGCTTGCCGCTGCATCTGCGGGCGATTGAGGTCCGCGCTGTTGACGCAAACGGTTTTTCGTTTTTGCTTGCAAGTTTGCCTACTGGCGTCGGGCTTCCCGAGGCTAAGAGAGTCTATAGTCAGCTAGCCTTGCGCGCGGAGACTCCTGTTGTCGTTTCGTTTCCTGATGCCGATGCACGTCAGCGCAAAGCATTAGTCGCACAAGGGATTCCCTTTGTCTGTCCAGGTAGACAGGCTTTTCTTCCATTTATGGGCGCAGCTTGCACGGAGAGGGGCGGTGCTTGGTTTCACAATCACGCGATCAAGATGTCACCCAACGCGCAGGCTGCCGCAATCTGGGGAGCAGCCCAGGAGCCATATCGTCCCTATGACCTTTGTCGTGCGCTTGGGATCTCGGCAAGCCGTGCGAGTGAGGCCATAACCGAGCTTGTTGACAGGGGAATCGCGAGGCGCGAGCGTCGCGAGCGACGTGTCGTCGTGTTCCCTGTTGCCGTCGATCTTCTGCTCAGCGAGCACATGGCAGAGCTCTCCTCGCCTGTCTCAAAGGTCTTTTTTGCAAGGAAGACACCGCAGATCCACTGTCTTGTTGACGCCGGGGAGACGGCGCTCGCTGCGCGTTCGATGCTCGCTGCGCCGGGCATGGAACAAAAGGCCGTCTTAAGAAGTACATGGCGTCAACTGAGCGACCTCGAAGTCGCAGACGGGGAGTTGCCGGATAACGAGACGGCGATGATCCAAGTGTGGCGCTATGCGCCCGTGTTTGCCGGCTCCTCCCGTGTCGACGACATTTCGCTTGCGCTATCTTTGGCGGCAATCGACGATGAGCGAATTCAGCTCGAAGTCGATCGCATGTTTGGAAAGGAATATCCATGGCAAGAAGCGCTGTAGAAGGTCTCCAAGAATTTCAGCAGCATATGCAAGAAGCCGCAGGATCGTATGCCCTTATCGGCGGCACGGCATGCGACATTTTGCTCGCGGAGGCGGGACTTCCGTTTAGGGCGACTCACGATTTTGATGTGGTAATTGTCGCCGATGACCGGTTGCCTCAGACGGCAGAAGCTATATGGACTTTGGTGCGTGATGGCGGTTACCGCTGCGGCTGGGGCGAAGGCAAAGGCTCATGTTTTTATCGGTTTACAGAGCCTAAGATGCCGGGTTACCCCCATATGATTGAACTCTTCGCGAAGTGCCCCGACTTTCTAAAGGGTCGTGAGGGGATTGATGTGGCGCCAATTCACGTTGATGAAAACATAAGCAGTCTTTCGGCAATTTTGTTGGACGATGCTTACTACAGCTTGTTCCTTCAGGGAATTCGAACCGTAGGCGGCGTTTCGGTCCTGGGGACGGAATACATTGTCCCGTTCAAAGCGAAGGCGTATCTCGACCTAAAAGCTAGAAGGGAAGCGGGGGAGAACGTTGATTCGAGGAAGGTAAAAAAGCATAAACGCGATGCGCTGAGACTTGCTCAGCTGCTTGGCGAGTCGGAAGGTGTCGATCTGCGCGGAGAACTGAAGGACGATATGCTTGCGTTTGTCAAAGATTGTGAGGTGGGCGACGTCAATCTGAAACAGATTGGGGTTGCGGGCGTAACGATGGCGCAGTTGCTCGAGACGATGAAAGCAACATATGGCTTGATTGGTTGAGTGGGGTTACGTGGCCCGGACGGTGCAGTCTAGCGGCGTTGTCCGGCGTGGAAGCTCGCTAATCGGCTATTATTTGTTTAGACAACCTGAGCTGTAGAGGAGTGACTGGCGATGGTGCAGGGCGCCAAACATATGAAGAGCAATAACGCCGCGGCCAACGGTGGCTCAAGCCCTCAGCCCAAACCTCAACCAAAGCCCAAGCGCCGCCGCAAGCGACTGCCGCGCTGGGCCGACCGGCTCATCACCATCGTCATCATCCTTATTGGCGTGGGCCTTATGACCTGGCCGTGGATCTTGGACCGGCTCGAAGCCTCGGGCGTGTTCAACCAGATTAGCACCGTGTCCAGCACCGTGGACGCGCTATCTGCCGAGGAGCGCGAGCGCATCCTGCTGCAGGCGCGCTCCTTTAACGAGCAGCTGGCGGGCGAGGCCACCGAGCTTCCCACCGACCAGATCGAGCCCTACGCTCAGCAGCTCATCTTTGACCGCGACCCCATGATGAGCTGGGTCGAGATCCCCTCCATCGACGTGAGCATGCCCATTTACCACGGCACGAGCGAGGAGGTCCTTATGGCGGGCGTCGGCCACCTGGAGGGCACGAGCCTGCCGGTGGGCGGCACCTCGACGCATTGCGTGCTCACCGCGCACTCGGGTATGCGCAATCTGAGCATGTTCGACGACATCCACTCGCTGGAGCCCGGCGACCTGGTGCTGCTGCACACCATGAATAAGACGCTCGCCTACAAGATGGTGGACTCCGAGGTGGTGCTGCCCGAGGAAATGGAGTCGCTGACCATCGAGCCCGGCGCCGACAAAGTGACGCTCGTCACCTGTACGCCCTACGGCGTGAACGACCATCGCCTGCTGGTGCATTGCGTGCGCACCAAATACAACAAGAAGGACGTCGACAAGCAAAAGTCGCTGGCCGGGCGCCACTGGGGCAAGCGCGAGTTCGCCGTGCTCATCGTGATCGTAGCCATTGTGCTGTTGCTGCTGGACATCGTGATCCACGCGGTCCGCAAGCGCCGCAAGGCCAAGGCCTCGGCATAAGACATTCTTCAGAACCACCACAATGGGGACAGGCATCTTTGTGGTGGTCGGGGGCTTCCAAACCATCACAACATTCGATGAAAATCGCGATTTTGATGAAAAGCGTCGAATGTTGTGATGCTTTTCGCTGCGGGCGGGACGGCTTTCGCTGTGGGCGGCGCGGTTTTCGTTGCGGGCGAGACGGTTTTCGCTATGGACGGTGCGGTTTCGCTGCAGAACCGCCAGCCCGCCGCCTGCCAGTCCGCCGTCCTCGTTACGTTTTCGCTGCATTTGGGTAAAGCGCCTGCTCCAAGCCGGCGTTGCCTTGTATACTAGAGCGGTTTATCTGTTATGCGGAAGGGAGCGCCTATGGCACTCAGCGAGAAAGACGTGCGCGGCATCGCCGAGTACGCAAAGATCGCACTGACCGATGACGAGCTCACCCAGATGACGTCCTACATGAACGACGCCGTCCAGATGCTCGAGCCCGTCTTGCAATATGACTTGCCCGACGTGGAGCCCACGTTCCATCCCATCGGAAGCCTGTCCAACGTGATGGGTGATGACCTGCGCGAGCCCGAGCGCGACCTGCCGCTCGACGTCGCGCTCGAAAACGCCGGCAGCGCGCGCGACCGCTACTTCCGCGTGCCGTCCATTTTGGGAGAGGGGGAGAGCGAGTAATGGCGCAGAGCTTCGATTCCCTTACCGCCGCCCGGATCGCCGCGGGCGTTGTTGCCGGCGACTTTACCGCTACCGAGGTGGCCCAGGCTTCCCTTGCCGCCATCGAGGCGCGCGAGGGCGGGGTCCAGGCATTCCTGCAGGTGGCGCCCGAGCTTGCGCTTGAGGCCGCTGCGCGCGTGGATGCCGACCGTGCCGCAGGCAAGCCGCTGCCCCCGCTTGCGGGCGTGCCGCTGGCTATTAAGGACAACATGAACCTTGTGGGCACGCGCACCACCTGCGCTTCCCGCATGCTCGGGGACTACCAGAGCGTCTACACCGCCACCTGTGTCCAGCGCATGCTCGATGCTGGCTGCCTGCCCATGGGCAAGGCCAACATGGACGAGTTTGCCTTTGGTAGCTCCACCGAGAGCTCGGCGTTCCACCGCACCAACAACCCCTGGGATACCGAGCGCGTGCCCGGCGGCTCCTCGGGCGGCTCCGCTGCCGCCGTTGCCGCGGGCGAGGTCGTGCTTTCGCTGGGCTCGGATACCGGTGGCTCCATCCGTCAGCCGGCGTCGCTGTGCGGCGTGGTGGGCTTTAAGCCCACGTATGGCGCCGTGAGCCGTTACGGCGTTGTTGCCTTTGGCTCGTCGCTCGACCAGGTAGGCCCCTTTGGCCGCACGGTCGAGGATGTCGCGCTGGCCATGAACGCACTTACCGGCGCGGGCCACGATCCGTACGACTGCACCAGCCAGGATTGCGCCGTCGACTTTACCGAGCATCTCAACGACAGCATCGAGGGCAAGCGCGTGGGCATCATCCCTGCGTTTATGGAGGCCGAGGGTCTGACGCCCGAGGTCAAGGCCGCTGTTCAGCGCGCCGCCCAGGAGCTGCAGAACCAGGGCGCCGAGCTGGTCGAGGTCGACCTGCCGCACCTGGACGCCGCCATCGCCGCCTACTACGTCATCGGCCCGGCCGAGGCGTTCTCCAACCTGGCCCGTTTCGACGGCATTCGCTACGGCTACCAGGAGGAGGGCTGCGCCAACCTGTCCGACCAGAGCTCGCTTTCGCGCGCCCACGGCTTTGGCGCCGAGGCCAAGCGCCGTCAGATGCTCGGCGCCTACCTGCTGAGCTCGGGCGTGTACGACAAGTACTACTACGCTGCGCAAAAGGCCCGCACGCTCATCACGCAGGACTACGACGCCGCGTATGCCAAGGTGGACACTATTCTCATGCCCGCCTCGCCGCGCACGGCCTTTAAGTTTGGCGAGATCAGCGACCCCACGCAGATGTACCTCTCCGACCTGTACACCATCTCGCTCAACATTTGCGGCAACGGTGGTATCTCGGTGCCGCTGGGCCTGGGCGAGGATACTCAGCTGCCCGTTTCTGCCCAGCTGGTGGGTCCGGCCTTTAAGGACCGTCAGCTGTTCACGTTTGCCCGCGCCCTGGAGCGCGGCTTTGCCGATGCCGCCACGGGTGCGCCCGCGCTTTCCGTTGCGCCCGATTTTGCCGGGAAGGGAGGCGAGCTGTAATGAAGGAGCTTTCCGAGGTCCTGCAGGATTGGGAGGCCGTGATCGGCCTGGAGATCCATACCGAGCTCACCGCACTCGATACCAAGATGTTCTGCAACTGCAAGCTCAGCCACGATGACGAGCCCAACGCCAACGTGTGCCCGGTGTGCCTGGGCCTGCCCGGCGCCCTGCCGGTGCCCAACAAGCGCGCCATCGAGAGCATCGTCAAGGCCGGCCTCGCCACCAACTGCGAGATCCAGCGCCACTCGATGTTCTACCGCAAGCACTACTTCTATCCCGATATGGCCAAGAACTTCCAGACCACGCAGGGTCCGGTTGCCTTTGCCATGTACGGTCACCTGGATCTGGACGTGACCGGTCGCGGTGCCGCCGAGCGCCCCGACTGCGCGTTTGGTGAGGCCGAGGCCCAGAGCCTGGCGAGCGCCTCGGCCAACGCCGAGGGCCTGTCCACATCCATGACGTCGATCATGCGCGAGGGCAATCAGCGTGCCGGCCACCTGGCCAGCTATGATGCGTCCAACCTGCAGATGCCCGAGCGCCGCGAGGACGGTTCCTACACGGTGCCCATTCGCATCCTGCGCATCCATATGGAGGAGGACGCCGCCAAGATGGTGCATGTGGGCGGCGCCGAGGGCCGCATTACCGCCGCGGCCGAGTCGCTCGTCGACTACAACCGCTGCGGCACGCCTTTGATTGAGCTCGTGACTGAGCCCGATCTGCGCACGCCCGAGGAAGCGCGCCTGTTTATGGAAAAGCTCCGTCGCATCTTTGTGACGCTGGGCATTTCCGATTGCTCCATGGAGAAGGGTTCCATGCGCTGCGACGGCAACGTGTCGCTGCGTCGCCGCGGCGAGACCAAGCTGGGCACCAAGACCGAGCTCAAGAACCTCAACTCGTTTAAGAGCCTGCACGACGGCCTTGCCTACGAGATCTGCCGTCAGGCCGAGGTGCTCGAGGAGGGCGGCATCATCTATCAGGAGACCCGTCACTGGGAGCCTAGTCGCAAGCGTACCGTGGTTATGCGTGTGAAGGAGACGGCCGACGACTATCGTCTGTTCCCCGATCCCGACCTGGCGCCGTTCGATCTGGACGACGAGTTCATCGACCGCTGCCGTGGCGAGATTCCCGAGCTGCCCGATGCCAAGCGCGCCCGTTTTGAGGCCGACTTTGGCATTAAGGCGGCCGACGCCGAGCAGATTGCCGGCGACCCGGAGTTTGCCGACTTCTTTGAGGCCGCCGCTGCCGGTATGGCCGGCAAGGAGGCCCAGACGGTCGCAAACTTGCTGGTGAACGAGATGATCGCTTACCTTAAGGGCGCGGGCGTGTCGCTCACCGAGTCCGGCATCGCGCCGGCTCAGGTGGCAGCGCTGGCTAAGCTGCTGGCGACCGATGCCATCAGCTCCAACCAGGCGCACGAGGTCTTTGAGGCCATGGCCCAGACCGGCGACGACCCCAACAAGATCGTCGACGAGCGCGGCATGCGTCAGGTGAGCGATGCCGGTGCGCTGCAGCCGATCGTGGACGAGGTGCTGGCTAACTGCGCCGATCAGGCGCAACAGTACCGCGACGGCAACCAGAAGGTTATCGGCTTTTTGGTGGGCCAGTGCATGAAGGCGAGCCGCGGCAAGGGCAACCCGAAGCTCTTCAACGAGTTGTTGAGAACGTCGCTCTCGTAAGCGGGAACCCGGGAGCCCCGGCAGGGCGGGTGCTTGCTCAAAATTTCGAACAGTCCTGCGCAAGACGAAGGCCACATTAAGTGGCCTTCTTTGCGTGCGGAACTCATTTTGAGCAAGCACCCGCCCTGCCGGGGCTCCCGGGTTCTGCAACGACTCGGCCGTTCGGGTCAGGTAGGCTGAATGGAATTTGGTGAATGAGGGCGCCGTTGGCGCCCTCATTCTTTATGGATGTGGCAAAGGGGCTGTCCCTTTGCCACATTGTGGGAGTGACGGAAATCGGGGTCTAATACTTTTCCGCGAAGTGAACGACCTTATTTGGACCCCTGAAGCATCGACACTTTTTGGGCTCTGTTTCCTGCGGTTTTGTCGAGTTATTCCTGCGGTTTTGCTGGCGAAAAATGCAGATGTTTCGGGGGTCCGATTTCACTCGTTCACTTCGCGGAAAAGTATTAGACCTCGATTTGTTGGGTCGGGGGAGAGCCTTTCTTGGATGCCGGAGATGTACGCTGCGGCAGACGGATCGCCAGAAGCCGGCTGTTCCGCGCCTGAAGATTTCCAAAAAGTTAACCTTTGTTGACCTTAATAGTTAGATAAACTAAACTATTTTCCAAAAGTGTGCTCGAGCAAACTTGTTTACTCGGGTGCTGAGGCACCGTGCCGCATCCAATGCGGCAAAAGGGAGAAGCAACATGAAGAAGTCCACGTTCAACACCCTGCTTGTTGGTGGCGGTTTTCTGCTCGGCACGGCCGGCATCAAGCTGCTTACCAGCGCTCCGGTCAAGAATGCCTGCGTGCAGGGCATCGCGTGCGGTATGCGCGTCAAGAACTGCTACCAGGACATGGTCGAGCAGGCCAAGGCCAATGTCGATGACATGGTTGCCGAGGCGGCCTACATCACCCAGAGCGAGGCCGCTGCTGATGAGGCAGCCGAGTAACGCTCCCAGGCACAAACTATGAGATTCTCGATTATTAGCGAGATCCCCGGCAGGACCCGTCTTCAATTGGCGGGTCCTGTGCCAGAGAGCGATCTCGATGCACTTCTTAAGCTCAGCGGCGATTTCGACAGCGTGCGCAAAGTGCGCGTTTATGGCCGTATTGGCCAGATGGCGCTCGAATATGACGAGCAGTGTCGTGCGGGCGTGCTCGACGCCTTGGGTGCGCTCGATGCCCAGGCCATTGCCGACGCAAAGACGGGTTACGTGATGCAGCTTGAGCCACGCAAGCACAAGCTCGTCATGGATCTTGCCACACTTATCGGCGCCCACTACGCGCGCCGCTGGTTCCTGCCTACGCCGCTGCGTGCCATCTTTGTCGTGGCCGGTTACATGACCTTTTTGCGTGCCGCCCTCCACGAGCTCGCGCAGCCGCGCCTGACCGTTCCCGTACTCGACGCTTCGGCCATCGGCATTTCGTTCGTCAAACGTGATGTCGACACCGCGGGCCAGACAATGTTCCTGCTCAACGTGGGCGAGCTGCTCGAGGACTACACACGCGCCATGAGCGAAAACGAGCTCATCAACTCGCTGCTTGATGTGCCCGACAAGGCGCAAAAGGTCGTCGGCGACACCGAGGTAAGCGTTGCCGCGACCGAGCTTGAGCCCGGCGACTTGGTCGCCGTTCGCACCGGCATGTCCATCTGCATCGACGGCGTGGTCGAGCAGGGAAGCGCCATGGTTAACCAGGCGACCCTGACCGGCGAGCCGCTTGCCGTCGAGCGCAGCGCGGGCGACGATGTATTCGCCGGCACCGTCGTGGAAGACGGCAGTATCTTGGTGCGTGTGCGCGCCAACACGGCTCAGACCAAGCTCCGCTCGATCGTCTCGCTCGTGCAGGCGGCCGACTCGCTCAAGTCCGAGGGCCAGTCGCACATGGAAGACCTCGCCAACAAGATCGTCCCGTGGAACTTCCTGCTCGCGGGCCTGGTTGCGCTTACCACCCGCAGTCTCATCAAGACCTCAGCGGCGCTGATGGTCGACTACTCGTGCGCACTTAAACTCACGGGTTCGGTCGCCGTCATGACCGCTATGAGCGATGCCGCCAAGATGGGCGTCATGGTCAAGGGCGCGAAGTACTTTGAGTCGTTTGCCAAGGCCGATACCATCGTGTTTGATAAGACCGGCACGCTCACCGAGGCGCAGCCGCGTCTTGCCTGCGTGCTCACCACCGATGGCTGGAGCGAGGACGAGATTCTGCGCCTTTCCGCTTGCTTGGAGGAGCATTTCCCGCATCCGGTGGCACGCGCCGTGGTCAATGCGGCACGCGAGCGCGAGCTCGAGCACCGCGAGCGCCATGCCGCCGTCGAGTACATCGTGGCGCACGGCATCGCTTCGTCCATTGAAGGGCGTCGCGCCATCATCGGTTCTGCGCACTTTGTGTTTGAGGATGAGGGCGCACAGCTCGAATCCGACATCAAGGAGCGCATCGAGTCTCAGATGCAGGGCTTGTCGCCGCTGTACCTGGCGGTCGACGGCACGGTCGTGGGCGTGCTCGGCATCGAGGATCCGCTCAAGCCCGGCGTGCGCGAGGCCATTGCCGACCTGCATGCGCTGGGCGTCAAGCATGTCGTTATGCTTACGGGCGATTCGGAGCGCACGGCCGAGCGCATTGCGCGCGAGGCGGGTGTCGACGAGTTTAAGGCCGAACTGCTGCCCGAGGACAAGTACGCCTATGTGGAGCGCATTAAGAGCGAGGGGCGCCATGTTGCCATGGTGGGCGACGGCGTCAACGACTCACCGGCGCTCGGCTTGGCTGACGTGGGTCTGGCCATGGGTGGCGGAAGCGACATCGCCAAGGAGGTCGCCGATATCATCCTGACCGATACGGATCTTGCCGCGATCGTGCGTCTGCGCCGCATGAGCCAGGGCCTCGTTGATCGTCTGACGAGCTCCTATTCTAAGGTGATGCTCACCAACTCGGTGCTCCTGGCACTGGGCATTACCGGCGCGATTACCCCGCAAGCGTCATCGCTGCTGCACAACGGCTCGACGATTGCGTACAGCTTGGGCAACGCGAAAGCGTATCTGCGTTAGCAGACGCGTTCGCCCACGTTATCTGGCCTGCGCCCAGACGGCATCGGTGTCGTCCGGGCGCAGGTCTTTTGCATTTGACCATTTGCTAGCTTCTCTATAAAGTGTTGCTATCGGTGCTAGCAATTGAAGGGAGCGGGATCAACGTGGGTGCTGTTAGCGGCATGGCGCAGGTGAACGTTCGCGTAGATCGCCAGGTCAAGAACCGTGCCGAGGAGGTGCTGCGGCTTTCGGGCGGGTCACTGCCCGAGCTCATCAAAAAGGTGGTGGCCAAGGTTGCGCAGGGTGGCGGGCAGTGCGAGGAAGTGCTTGCGGCCGTCGACGACCGGCATCGGACCGTCGCGCCCGATGCTCCGTTCGCCGCATCATGGGCGGCGGCTGATCAGCTTTACGCGGACCTAGGCATCGCTACGTCGCCCGTGTCCGACGATCGCGATTGGGGCACAATCTATTCCGAAACCATGGACGAGCGCTATCGCCAAAAGGGGATGATCCTGTGAGCGGGGCTCCCCTCAAAATAATGGTGGATGCCAACGTATGGGTTGATTCGTTTTGCGTCGACCATGCCGAGTCGCTTGCCGCGCGTGCGTTTATTGGGCAGGCGGCGGAGACGGGGGCGTTACTGTTCTTTCCGGTGCATATCGCCAAGGACGTGCTGTATGTTGTCCAACACGAGCTGAAGCGTAGCGTTCTTGCCAGCGGGGGAGTGCTCGAAGAGGCATCTGCCTATGCAATTGGTGATGCGGCGTTGGCGTTTGTTCGGAATATGACCGAAAACGCTACGGCCGTGGGCGCTGATGCATCCGATCTGTGGCTAGCGGACAAATATTTGACGCTCCATCGCGATTACGAGGACAACTTGGTACTCGCCGCGTGCAAGCGCGCGCAGGTCGATTACTTGGTGACCAACGATCGCAAACTGCTCGAACATGCCGATCTTGCAACTAAGACACCTCGTCAAATGATGCCGATTCTTGCTTTGGTCGAACGCGGCGGCGCGGCTATCGGTTAACGCGAACTGTTTGCGGGCCTCTTGGACGACGATGCGCCAAGGGGCCCGCGTCTGCTATTTACAAAAGCTCGGCCTTGATGGCGCGACTTTCTGCGAGCTGCTCGGCTGCCTTTTCGTCGGAGCTGTCGAGTGCTGCCAGACTGCGGTAGACCCACTCGTTGACCTGGGTGTTCTTGACGCCTGCGGTCTGCATAAGGGTGCCTACCTCGCGGATTGCTGCGAGCAGATCGGCCTTGGGGCCCACGAGCTCGACCGTGAGGTCGTGGTAGGCGGTCACTCCGCGGTTTTCGCTCACGTGGTCGATAAAGCCCTCGACGGTCTCAAGCTGCTGGGCGAGAGTAGCATCATCGTCAGCGTCCAGCGCGACGAGTGCGTTCGATACCGTGAGGGCGGGATGTCCGCAGGGGACAAAGCCCTCGATGACATCCATAGCTTCGGTAATGGTTGAGCCCAGGCCTGCGAGGGCATTGACGAGTTGCTGCTTGGTATCCATAACGGTCCTTTCGACGGGTCAATTGTGCTTGGCGAAAATATACGTGACGCGATCGGTAGCAAAAGTGCGAAGTGCAGCGCACATTGGGGTCTTCACAGCTCGTGCATAGAACAGCTGTCCGCTTTCAGAACGTGGTAAGATAACACTCCACAAGCGGGGTTCACCCCGCGTGTTCCTTGAAAAGTCGACGGGTGTTGGGTGCTCGTGCCCAATACCATCCAGACTTTCCCGACATTCGGGGGCGACTGGTTTCGACACGATAGCTCTGAGAGAGGAAGCAAGCCGAGGTCTCCTCGCCTCGTTAAACAGGGGTACCGTCAAATTGAATTGACAACAACTCTTCTTTTGAGCCTATGGCTCTCGCTGCTTAGTTTATAGCGGCGCGTCAACCCGGTGATTTCCCCGACACCGGCGCGACGTCATTTTAGGGGAATGCTCCTGCGCACGTAATCGGTATGGCGCAGGGTAAGACCGAACCGGTTAGGACGCCGCGAGCGTGTCGCTGTGCGCAAAGCGTCCGAGACAAAACCAGCGACTGAGCTTGGAGATGCCAATCAGGGGGCTTTCGTGGACCGGAGTTCGATTCTCCGCGCCTCCACCAATAGTTACAGGCAGGTAGAGAAGTGTCTCTACCTGCTTTTTTATTACATATAGATACCGCGGAGAATCGAACTCTGTGCAGGGCGCGGGCGTTAGGAAAACGCGTAAGCGTTTTTAGCCCGCGGGCGAGGACGCCGGCAGGCGGCCGAAGCCGGTGCGGATTTGCGAAGCAAATACGCGGATTCTCCGCGCAAAGCCTCGACCCTATATAGATGCGATGGCGATCAGATGGCAGCCGGCAATGCCCCGCGCCGACGTCATCCTCGTACCGCGGAGAATCGAACTCTATGCAGGGCGCGGGCGTAAAGAAAACGCCTTGGCAACGCAGACCGGGACACGCTTTCCCGATGGCAGCCCAGGCGGAAAGCACGTCCCGGAATCCGCGCTCAGACTGGGACGTAGTTTCCGGATGGCGCCTCAAGCGGAAACTGCGACCCGGAATCGAGCCGTAGAGTGGGATATGCTTTCCCAATGGCAGCTCAAGCGGAAAGTACATCCCGGAATCCTCGTTCGGAATGGGATGCAGTTTCCAAATGAATGGCTAGCGGAAAGTTCATCCCGGAATCCGCGCTCAGAACGGGACACGCTTTCCCAACGGCGGTCCAAGAGGAAAGCGCATCCCGGAATCCCGCCTCAAACTGGGACGCACTTTCTGTCCCATCTCCTCAACTCCAAAACCTATGCACCCTCCATTCCAAAACTGGGTAGAAGAAGGCCAAAACGCAACGGCAGGAGGTCAATATGACTGCAGAAGATAAGGCAAAGAACGCCGGCAAGGTCGCGCTCGTTTTGGAGGGCGGCAGCTTCCGCGGGCAGTTTACCGCGGGCGTGCTCGACGTCCTCATGGAGGCCGGCGTCGAGATTCCGGCGGTATATGGCGTATCGGCCGGCGCCCTCAACGGCGTGAACTACAAGTCGCACCAGATCGGCCGTGCCAACCGCATCAACCTGGCTTTCCGCAACGATAGCCGCTTCATGGGCGCCGCATCGTTTGCGTCCACGGGCTCCATTGTGGGTTACGACTTTATCTTCAACGATGTCCAGGACCGTCTGGATCCTTTTGACAACGAGACGTTCGACGCGAGTCCCATCGAGATGTACGCCGTTGCGACGGACATGCTGTTTGGAACCGCTGCCTACCTGCCGGTCAAAAGCGCCGTACTTGACCTCGACGCCGTGCGCGCATCGACGTCGCTGCCGCTGGTGACGCCGCCGGTCGAGATCGATGGGCACAAATACGTCGACGGCGGCGTAGCCGATTCGGTCCCTATCGAGCACGTGCTGGAGGAGGCGGGCTTCGATCGCGCGGTTGTCATTGTCACGCAGGACCGCTCGTACGAGAAAAAGCCCTACGAGTTTATGCCCGCCGCGCGCGCTCGCTATGCCGACTACCCTTATCTGCTCGAGGCTATCGAGACGCGCCACGACCGCTATAACATCCAGCGCATGCATCTGTGGAAGTATGAGCGCGAGGGCCGCGCACTGGTTGTTGCTCCGCAAAAGCCGGTCGAGGTCGGCCACGTTGAGCACGATCCGGCAAAGCTTCTCGATCTGTATATTCAGGGCCGCCAGGAGGCAAAGCGCTTATTGGGAGATATCGAGGCGTTTGTCGAGCGCTAGCGTCGCGACGTTATGACCCATGGACGACATGTGCAGAAACTCTGGTCGGAGCCAAAATACCTGTTGACTCGGGCGGCGAGCGGGGTAATATGGACGGGTTACTTGCAGAGCCCCGTGAATCTCTGTAACAACACGTACTGTACATGGAGGAGTCTAAGTGATTTCGAAATCGACTCACTACGCCAAGCAGGGCGAGGTCCAGCGCAACTGGGTTCTCGTCGACGCCGATGGTGCTGTCCTGGGCCGTCTTGCCACCCAGATCGCAATGATCCTGCGCGGTAAGAACAAGCCCCAGTTCACGCCCAACAGCGACTGCGGCGACTTCGTTGTCGTCATCAACGCCGATAAGGTCCAGCTTACCGGTAACAAGGCCGACACGAAGACCTATTATCGCCACAGCGGCTACAACGGCGGCCTCAAGGCTGAGAGCTTCCGCCAGGCTATGGAGAAGCACCCGGAGAAGGTCATCGAGCGCGCCGTTCGCGGCATGCTGCCCAAGACCACCCTCGGCCGTGCCCAGATGACCAAGCTTAAGGTCTACGCTGGTGCCGAGCATCCGCACGCTGCCCAGAACCCCACGAAGATTGAGCTGGAGGCTTAAAGATGGCTGAGAACACCGTTGTCTACCAGGGTACCGGCCGTCGTAAGAACGCCGTCGCCCGCGTCCGTCTCGTCCCCGGCACCGGCAAGGTGACCATCAATAAGCGTGACGCCGAGCAGTATTTCGGCCGTCATCAGCTCGTTGAGAACGCCCTTGCTCCCTTCAAGGTGACCGACACCGCCGGTCAGTTCGACGTTATCGCTCTGTGCGATGGCGGCGGCATCTCCGGTCAGTCCGGCGCTCTGCGCCTGGGCATCGCTCGTGCTCTTCTGAACGCTGGCGATTACCGTGCTGACCTCAAGAAGGCCGGTTTCCTTACGCGCGATGCTCGCGTGGTCGAGCGCAAGAAGTACGGCCTCAAGAAGGCCCGCCGCGCTCCCCAGTTCTCCAAGCGCTAAGGTTTTATCTCCTTACGAGATACAATGTACAAGCGGGGCCTGCCGATTGCTCGGCGGGTCCCGCTTTTCTTTTTTCGACTAGGGTGGGCGACTGCGTTTTGCCCACTTGGGAAGGAGCGATCCTATGCCCCAGAACATCTTCGGTACCGACGGCGTCCGTGGCGTCGCCAACGCCGACCTCTCGTGTGACCTCGCGTTTCGCCTGGGTCGTGCGGCGACCAAGTTCCTTGGTCCGGACATCTGCATCGGTCGCGATACGCGTCTTTCGGGCACCATGCTCGAGAGCGCTCTGACTGCTGGCATTATGGCCGAGGGCGGCCGCCCGCACTGCTGCGGCGTCATTCCTACGCCGGCCGTGGCACTGCTCACCGTTCAAAACGAGCTCGACGGCGGCATCGTCATCTCCGCTTCGCACAATCCGCCGGAGTTCAACGGCATCAAGTTCTTTAGCCGCAAGGGCATGAAGCTTCCCGACGCTGTCGAGGAAGAGATCAGCGCCTGGGTCATGTCCGAGGAGGCCATGGCTGCCGATACGCTGCCGACCGGCGCCGGTGTGGGTCACATCATCAAGATGAAGGACGCCCGCAAGGCCTATGTCGATCATGCCATCAGCACGCTCGACGGCTTTAAGCTCGACGGACTGGTTGTTGCCGTCGACTGCGGCCACGGTGCTTCGTGCCAGACCACGCCTGCCGCGCTCCAGCGCCTGGGCGCCACGGTCCATGCCATCAACACCGATTACTGCGGCACTGACATTAACGTTGAGTGCGGCTCCACTCACCTTGAGCCCCTGCGCGAGCTCGTGCTGCGCACCCATGCTGACATCGGTCTGGCCCACGACGGCGACGCCGACCGCGTGCTCTTTGTGGACAGCGAGGGCAATGAGATCGACGGTGACTACATCCTGGCTATCTGCGGTTCTGACCTCGCCGCTCGCGGCAAGCTCGCCAACTCCGAGATCGTCTCGACCGTCATGTGCAACCTGGGCTTCTCCATCGCTATGAAGGAGCAGGGCTTCGAGATGGTCCAGACCGCCGTGGGCGACCGCTACGTTCTGGAGCGCATGCTCGCGGACGGCGCCGTCATCGGCGGCGAACAGTCCGGCCACATCATCTTCCTGGAGCACAATACCACCGGCGACGGCCTGGTGACGGCTCTGCAACTGCTGGCCGTGCTCAAGCGCACCGGTCGCACCCTCACCGATCTTGCCGGTATCATGAAGAAGTACCCGCAGGTACTCGTCAACGTGCATTCCGACAACAAGGCCGGTCTGGACGATTGCCAGCCCATCTGGGATGCCGTCGCTGCTGCCGAGAAGGAGCTTGACGGCCGCGGCCGCATTCTGGTGCGCCCGAGCGGCACCGAGCCGCTGGTCCGCGTGATGGCCGAGGCCGAGACGCACGAGCTGACCCAGCGCGTTGTCGACGACATCGTCGAGGTTGTCAAGCGCGAACTTCCCTAATGGTCAAAAACGGGTGCCAAGTGGTAAACTGTTAAGGTTATTTTGGTTGATCGGTATGTCCGAGGGGGAGCATGTTCACTAAAGTCCTAAGGTCTTTTGGTATGCGTGGTCGAGTCCTTACGTTGGATGCTCCCATCTCGGGTGACGTCATTCCGCTCTCCGAGGTAAACGATCAGACGTTTGCTACCGGCCTTTTGGGCCAGGGCGTGGCGATTCGGCCCACCGGAACGCGTGTGATTGCACCGGCTGATGCCAAGGTCGAGGCCATTTTTCCCACGGGACACGCTGTTGCGCTTAACACGGTCGATGGCTTGGACGTGCTCATCCACGTTGGTTTGGACACTGTTCAGCTCGAGGGCAAGCACTTTACCGTACATGCGCAAGTGGGTGACATCGTCCATAAGGGCGATGTACTCATTGAGTTCGATCGCGAGGCAATTGCTGCCGAGGGCTACGATGTGACGGTTCCCATCTTGGTGTGCAACTCCGTTGAGTTCTCGAGTATCAAGGGCTCCGTTGGCGTGCATGTCGAAGAGATGGACCAGCTCATCGTTGCTCGCGAGCGCTAGCAAGTGCACGTGGCCATTAGCCTACAATTCAAACACGTTTACGGAGGGCGCCCTTGAAAGAGGACGCCCTCCGTGGCAAGATGGGATTTGTCCGAGGCTAAACAGCTTCGGGTCACCGTGGACGGGCAGGGGCCTCGACGCGGCTAGACACGAGACACATACATTACGCGACCTCGCCCTGGTGGCCGCACACGTTGGTTGCGGCCGACGCGGGCCGCGGGCAAGTGCTTGTAAGGGAGCCTTGCCTCTCTTGTACGAGAAAGGACGCGTAATGAAGATCATTAAAGCTAAAGACTACGAGGATATGAGCCGCAAGGCCGCTAATATCATCTCGGCGCAGGTTATCCTCAAGCCCGACTGTGTGCTGGGCCTTGCCACCGGCTCCACCCCGATCGGTGCCTACAAGCAGCTCGCTGCTTGGTACGAGAAGGGCGACGTCGACTTTGCCGAGGTCAGCACCTACAACCTGGACGAGTATCGCGGCCTTTCGCACGACGATCCCCAGAGCTATCACTACTTCATGCGTGAGAACTTCTTCGATCACATCAACATCGACCTTAACAACACGCATGTGCCCGACGGTTCCAACCCCGACGCCGCCGCTGCCTGCTCTGAGTACGACAAGATCGTCGCCGCCGCCGGTTACCCGGATCTCCAGCTGCTCGGCATTGGCAACAACGGCCACATCGGCTTCAACGAGCCCGATGACCACTTCTCCAAGGGTACGCACTGCGTCGACCTCACCGAGAGCACCATTCAGGCCAACAGCCGCCTGTTCGACAGCATCGACGATGTTCCCCGTCAGGCCTACACCATGGGCACTCAGACCATCATGTATGCCCGCATGATCCTGGTTGTCGCTAACGGCGAGGCCAAGGCTCAGGCCGTGCACGATATGTGCTATGGTCCAGTTACGCCCAAGTGCCCGGCTTCGATCCTGCAGCTGCACACCAACTGCGTTGTCGTTGCCGACGAGGCCGCCCTTTCGCTCTGCGAGTAGCGCGAATCCTGCAGCTCGACATAGCCTTGCCTAAGGCCTCCGCTTTGCGGGGGCCTTTTTGCTATCCCTGTCCGCCCACTTGACCAAAATCTTGCCGCAAGCTTGACGAATGCCGGATGCCCAACAGCTTGATTCATTCCATACCAGATTCTATGCAAAAATACCACTAGAAGGTCGTAGACGGTAGCGGGTGCTAGGCGAGTTGAATGACATAACTGAACCTTGTTCATTTGCGTTACACTGCCGCTTAGATGGGACAAGCTGACAAGCTCATTTACCTGCTTAAAGACCGATTAGTCGGGGGATTAATAACAATCGGCCCTCGCTGTACAAAAACTTGCCGCTTGCGTACCAAAAGACAACCTAAAACACAAGGTCGCTCTATTCATAGCGCGGCTTGTATGGTCTTGCGGCTACAGTGTCCATACGGTCGAGTTGAGGAGCGGGCATGGTAAACGATTTGAGCGGTATAGACGACCTCGAGCTGATGCCGCTGGGCGGAGGCTATATGGTGCGACGCGAACGCTTGATGAATGAGCTTATCGCCAAGGGCCGAAAGGCCGGCATTGTGGTTCTTTATGCGCCCGACGGGTTTGGGAAGACCTCGGTGCTGCTGCAGTACACCCATGAGGTTAAATGCGATCCGACGCGAGGCCCCGTGCGGATTATCGAGGCCGATCGCGCCACTGGGCGCGAGGTGTTTATGCAGCTCGAGGTGGTTACCGAAGAACTCAAAGACAAACCGCACTCCCTTATCGCGATTGATAATGTGCCAAACCTCGATCAGCACGATACCGAAGACCTCATCGACAGGATTCGCGGGCTGCGCGCTATGGGGGTAGGGGTCTTTATCTCCTGCCGTCCTTCAAATCGTCAGCTGATTCATGGGCTGGGCGATTCGGTTAAGATCAATGCGCAGATGCTCAAGGTGCATGCCTATGAGTATTCGGCGTGGGCATCGGCGTTTTCGATCAGCACATCGCTTGACTTTTATCAGCTCACGCAGGGCGTGCCCAAGCTCGTCTCGGCATTGCAGACGGGTCTGTATGGCCAAGGTGACGTAGCCGGTCTGCTCGAAAACGAGATTGTCAACGTATATGGCGCGGCACTTGTCGATCTGGCTTCGCTCGACAATAATGCGCTGTTTTGCGTGGCATGTCTCATGGTTTTGATGGGCGAGGGCAATATCGCAGAACTCGAGGCTTGCGGGGTGAGGCTGTCGATGGTCGACCAGTCCTACTTTGTACGCGACTACCCGATCTTTGGCTTGGACCCCGCCGAGCGGAGTTTTACGTGTCTGGGCACGGAGGATAACGGACGCTTGCGCTTGCGTAAGTTGGTGGCCGAGATTCGCCCCGAACTTGTTCCGAGGGCGGCCCGGATTTTGCTTAAGGCGGGCCGATGCGATGCGGCGATGGGCCTGGCGGATGCCTTTTTGGACCGTGAGGCGGTCCTTGAACTTGCTGGGCAGTATGGGGTCGATCTGGCTCTGACGGGGCACGGGGCCGATATCTGCCGAGCGGCGCTGGGCACGATCGATGCCGACGATCCGGCTCCAGAGCCAACGCCTGCCGAAGCGCTTGGCGTATATCTGGCAGCGGTCAGCGTGTCCAATACAAAGCTCGCTCGCTATATGGCATCGGTCGTCGAACGCGGGGGCGAACGGGCGGCCTGCGAAATAGACCCTGTTTCATGGAGGGTGGCCCAGACACTGACGGTTGTTTGCTATGGGGACAACGGGCTTGGGCTTCCTACGAACCTGGCCGTGCCAGAAATAGAGACGTCCCATACCGCACTCGATATGTTGTCTGCGCATATCGAGGTCAAACGCTGTCTGACCGAGCGGGGAAATGACGGCGGCGTTCTACAACAGCTCAAAACGAGCAAGGCCTACGACTGCGAGCTCGACATCGCGGGGATTGTTATACGGGCCGATAGCATGCTGGTGGAGCTCTTTGACGGGTCGTTTGCGGGAACCGACGAGCGCGACGACGAGATGACGGTGGTGCGGGAGGCGCTCGACGTACGTGGGCTTAAGGCGATGGCTATCTGGGTGCGCATGGTGTTGGCGGCACGGCGGCTCCTTTCCGGCTTGCCGGTAACCGACGACGCGGCGTTCAACGAGCTCGATCGTTTTGCCGTGCGCATGCGCGACAACCAGATTCAGCTGTTTGGGCTGTTGCTAGAAGGCTGGCAGTCGCTGGCAGAGGGACGGCCGGTTAATGCAAAGTTCCGTGCGGTCCAAGTGCTCAAACTTGCCGAGGAGTCGATTGCGTACATGCGCGATAACGCATTGCTGCTGGAGCGCGCGGCATATCTGCGTAACACCTCGATGGTTTCGGTGCGCGAGGAAGCGGAGTTGCTCGATATAAGCCAGACGCAGGTTGGTGGAGCGGAGGCCTGGACGGTGGCGCTGCATTTGGCCTGTGCGGGCCGAGACAGCGATCTTGCGGCCTGGATGTCCATGAATCGTGCGGGGATTCTAGAGCCATCGTATCGGCTCTTTGCGCGCCTTGCCATGCATTGTCTGGGCGAGCCGGCGGGCAGGATACGCAAGAAGCTTCCCGTGCGCGAGCTGTCGCGGTACTCGCTGCGCGACGATTTGGAAGGAGAGGGCGAGCGCCTGTTCCAGGCCGGCGAGGTTGAAGCCGTTGATACCATCGACCATATCGAGATTCGCATGTTTGGTGCGTTTCGCGCCGAGCGCGATGGGTTTCCCATCACGGACAAAATGTGGCGTCGCAAGAAGGCGGCGACGCTTGCCGAGCGGCTTGCGCTGGGCATGGATGCGCTCGTCGATCGTGAGACGCTGGCCATGGAGCTGTGGCCCCATGCCGAGTTCAATAGCGCCCGCAACAACCTGTACTCGACGATATCGCGCTTGCGGTCGGCTTTGGGACCGACGCCGGATGGCAAGTCGTGCGTGCTCATCCAAAATGAATGCATTGGGCTCAACGGCGACTACGTCAAGACCGATGTACGGCTGTTTGACCAGATAAGCCGCGAGGTTTTGGGAAATCGCACGGGTGCGCGCGGGCCCCATTTAGTTGAGCTGTGCCTTAAGATTGAGCAGCTTTATGCCGGACCGCTGTATGTTCCCAATGGCTGTAATCCCACCTACTTTTTGCGCATGCGGCGCATTATGCAGTCAAAGTACATCGATTGCATGATTAAGGGAGCAAATGCCGCTCTAGAAGAAAACGATCTGCAGTCGGCGATTTGGCTGGCGGAGTCGGGGCTTCGACAGGAAACGGCGCGTGAGGATATGGTGCGCTGCGCCATGCGCGTCTACAGTGCGGCGGGGCGGCGGCGCGATATCGTCGAGCTGTACAGCGGGCATATGCACCACCTGAGGGAGCAGGTCAATGGCGTGCCCGAGCCCGAGACGCGGCGTCTATACGAGCGCTTGGTGGAGGGGCGGCTCAATCGCGTGCTGGTCGAGCGATAAAAAACGGGCGCCCGAAGTACTTGGGCACCCGTAAGCTTGCTATGTGTTGGCTCGCCGGATTATTGGCTCTTAGACGAGCTTGATCTTCTCGATGTCCTTGCGCGAGGACTCGCGATACAGTGAGAACTTGCGGCCGATGACCTGGACGACCTCGGCGTGGCAACGCTCGGCGAGCTCCTCGGCGGCCTCGCGGGCGGAAAGGCTGGAGCCATCGAGCACGGAGCACTTAACGAGCTCGTGCTTCTCCAGGTAGGCGACCGTCTGCTCGACGGTGCCCTCGTTGACATCGGACTTACCGATGATGATGGCGGGGTTGAGGTGATGGGCCATGCTACGAAGCTGCTTGACCTGTGCTCCTGTCAGTGCCATGGGTTCTCGCTTTCTATGTATGGGGCGACCCACGATGGGGCCTTAATCTACGTGAGCTGTCCCACGATAGCGCAGGAACGGCGCGGTGTGGAGCGCGTTTGCCCAGTTCAAAAAGAATGCGGATGCCGAGTGAGTGGGCGGTGCGGGCTGCGAACAGACTACGAGCGGGGTGCAGAGACCGGCTCCCATGCAATAAACGCCCAACGGACCTTGCGGACGTGGTCGAGTATATAGCGTCCCTGTGGCATGCCCTTGGAGCCCGGCTCGCCGGCATGGGGGTTCTCAATCATGTGCTGGGCGATGTAGTCGCGCAGACGGTCGACCTTATCCTCGTTGCCATGCTCGAGCATACGGGAAAAATCTGCTACGCCCGCTTCAAGGTTATCGAAGGTATCGCGACGAGGCGATTCAAAGTACGTAACCTGCGGCAGGGCACCCATCTGAATGAGGATATTAAAAGCATACACAAAGCCATTACTGCAGGTAACCGAGGCACCGATGGCGTTCATCAGGTGCAGGTCATAGCGCGGGCTGGAGTTGGCGACCATCGTGACAGCACAACGCCGACGAGCCGTACGATCAAGCTTGGCAAGCGCGCCTTTTAGGTTGGTCGTGGTGACAGAGCGACTGGCAAAGGCAGCATCCACCGCTTTCGCGGCCGGTCCAACCAAATCCCAATCATCATCCCAAGCAAGCTCAAGCGGCGTAATAAGATCTTCGAGCCCGTAATACTCAATGCCGGCATCAAGCGTGCCCAACATGGCAGGAGAGAAGTCGGCAGCAATCACGGAATGCCCAGCCTGAGCAAGCGGAATAGCAATCGACCCAGCCCCACACCCCATATCAAGCACCGACTCGTCTGGCTCAAGCGCCAACAGCTTCATAAAATCCCGAGCATAAGGGGCAGTCTCAAGCGGCCGAAAATGCCGAGCCCGCTTATCCCACTCAAAAGAATCATCAGCCCGCCGCCGATCAGCTTGCAGACGCATCCATTCGCCATTCCAATCCGCAGCAAGCAGCTCAGAACGATTCTCCCCATCAACCACGGGCCAACCTCCTAGCAACAAAAAAGCGACTCCTCCCAAAAGAAGAGCCGCAACCAGCATATATCAGAAAGAACCGTTCCAACGCCAAACCGCCCTCACAACCAAGGCGGGCAGGAGCGAAGCGACTGCCAAAGGGATAGAACCCAACCGAGGTCCCGTTGTGCGGGAGCCCCGGGGAGGGCAAATATATAAGGTCGATCGCGAGTTCCGCACGAGCCGGAGAGCACTTAATGTGCTCTCCGTGCGAGTCAGGACTGTCCGAGCAGGCGACCTTATATATTTGCCCTCCCCGGGGCTCCTCGCCAGTCCCCCTCAGCTAGTTCTTGAGCGAGTTCAGCGGCGCCGGGAAGCGTCCACCGCGGTGGGCAAGCACGGTGCCGGCGTTGGGGTTTACCGGCATGATGGGCGCACGGCCGAACAAGCCACCGTACTCGACGCAGTCGCCCACGCCCTTGCCGATGGCAGGAATCACGCGGACGGCCGTGGTCTTGTTGTTGATGACGCCGATGGCCATCTCGTCGGCGATGATGCCGGCGATGGTCTCGACCGGGGTGTCGCCGGGGATGGCGATCATGTCCAGGCCGACGGAGCACACACAGGTCATGGCCTCGAGCTTCTCAAGCGAAAGCGCGCCGGCTTCGACGGCGGCGATCATGCCGGCGTCCTCGGACACGGGGATAAAGGCGCCGGAGAGACCGCCCACGCTGGAGCTGGCCATGACGCCGCCCTTCTTGACGGCATCGTTGAGCATGGCGAGCGCGCAGGTCGTGCCGGGGCCACCGCAGGTGCCCACGCCGATGATCTCGAGGATGCGGGCAACGGAGTCGCCGATGGCAGGCGTGGGAGCCAGTGACAGGTCGACAATGCCTTTCTCGACACCCAGACGGCGGGCTGCCTCACGGCTCATGAGCTCGCCGGCGCGGGTGATCTTAAAGGCGGTCTGCTTGATTTTCTCGGCAACCTCCATCATCGAGGCGGAGTCGGGGAGCGTCTCCAAGGCAGCAGCCATAACGCCGGGGCCCGAGACGCCAACGTTGATGACGGCGTCGGCCTCGCCACCGCCGTGGACGGCGCCCGCCATAAACGGGGAGTCCTCGACCATGTTGGCAAAGCAGACAAACTTGGACGCGCCAACGGAATCCTGGTCGGCCGTGAGTTTAGCGGCATCGATGATGGTCTGGGCGGCCATAAGCACGGCGTCCATGTTGATACCGGCGCGCAGGCTGGCGACGTTGACGCTGGAGCAGACGCGGCTCGTGGTGGCGAGCGCCTGGGGGATGGACTGGATGACGCGGCGGTCGGCGTCGCCGATGCCCTTCTGGACGAGCGCGGAGAAGCCGCCCAGGTAATCGATGCCGAGCGTCTCGGCCGCGCGGTCGAGGGCATGCGCGATGGGGGTGAGGTCCTCATCCTTGCAGCACGCGGCGATCTGCGCCACCGGGGTGACGGAAACGCGCTTGTTGACGATGGGGATACCGTACTCGCGCTCGAGGTTCTCGGCGGTCTCGACCAGATGCTCAGCCGTGTGCGTCACGTGGTCGTAGATTTTCGTGCACATGCGGTCGAGGTTCTCGTCGCCGCAACCCATGAGCGAAACACCCATGGTGATGGTCCTGATGTCGAGGTTCTGCTCCTCAACCATGCCGCGGGTTTCCGCGATTTCTGCGGGCGTGATCGCCATCCTTGCGCTCCTATCTGCCAAAACGAGCATAGTCCTATCTATTCTAACGTGCCGCACGTGCCAAGTGGCGCATGCGGCACGTTTTGGTGCTCGGTTGTTTCCGTTGTGTTACTGCCCAAAGACCTCTTCGGCGATACGGGCGCTTTCGGCGGCGTCCTTGGCGTAGTAGTCAGCGCCGATCTGCTTGGCGTATTCGGGGGTGAGCACGGCGCCGCCCACGATGATCTTGACGCCCGGCACCTCGGCATGAAGCAGCTTGATGGTCTCCTCCATGGCGACGACCGTGGTAGTCATAAGCGCCGAGAGGCCGACGAGTTTGATATCGCGCTCCTTGACGGTCTTGAGTACCTCCTGCGGATCGACGTCGCGGCCCAGGTCAAAGACGGTGTAGCCGTAGTTATCAAGCAGCATCTTGACGATGTTCTTACCGATGTCGTGGATATCGCCCTTGACGGTGGCCACGCAGATCTTGCCCTTGTCGGCGATCTCACCGGCGGGCATCAGCCGCTTGATGGTGTCGAAGCCCACGCGTGCGGCCTCGGCCGAGGCCATGAGCTGCGGCAGGAAGAACTTGCCCTGGTCAAAGAGGACGCCAACCTCGTCGAGGGCGGGGATAAAGTGGTTGTTGATAAGATCCATAGCGTCGTGGTCGGCCAGCAGGCGCTCAGTCTCGGTCGCGATCTCGCCCTTACGGCCCGAGACGACCATGCGACGAATTGGGTCGTCGTTGCCGTCGGTGCCGGCGGTGCCAGCAGCGGACACGGTGTCGGTCGATGCGGCCTGAGCTGCTGCCGGGTTTGCGGCGATCTTGTACGGATCGGTCCAGCCGGCGTAGCGCTCGATGTATCCGGTCGAGCCCTCGTCCTCAACGCTCAGGACGCGATAGCTGTAGACGGTATCCATAAAGCGCTTGGAGCCCGGGTTCATGATGGGGGCGTCCAGGCCCGCGCCGAAGGCGGCGGCCAAAAAGACCGAACCCAGCAGCGGGCGGGCAGGCAGGCCAAAGCTGATGTTCGACACGCCGAGCGCGCATTTGACGCCCAGACGCTCCTTGCACAGGGACATGGCGCGTAGGATCTGCTCAGCCTGGCGTTGATTAGTCGAGGCGGTCATGACCAGACAGTCGATGAGGATGCGGTCCGGGCCGATGCCGTAGCGGGCGGCCTCGGCCACGATGCGCTCGGCGATGGCGAAGCGGGCCTCGGCGGTATCGGGGATGCCGCCTTCGTCGAGCGTAAGGCCGACAACGTTGGTGCCGTAGTGGGCGACCAGCGGAAAGATCTCATCCATGATCTGCTGCTTGCCATTGACCGAGTTGATGATGGGCTTGCCGGCGTAGCGGCGCACGGCGGCCTCGACAGCGGCGGGGTCGGTGGAGTCGATCTGCAGCGGCAGCAACGTGGAGCCCTGGAGCTGTTCGGTCGCCTGTTGGATGATCTTGACCTCGTCGATCTCGGGCAGGCCCACGTTAACGTCCAGGATGTCGGCGCCCTGCTCTTGCTGGCTGATGCCCTGGCTCACGACGTAGTCCAGGTCGCCGTCGCGCAGGGCCTGCTGCAGGCGCTTTTTGCCGGTGGGGTTGATGCGCTCGCCGATGACAGCGATCTTGTGGCCGTCGCAGGGAAGGTCCACGACCGTTTGGGCGCTCGTGACCGACATGCTGGGCTTGCGGCGGCGCGGGCTGGGCGTGTGGTTGTCGATAAGCGTGCACAAGGCCGCCATGTGCGCCGGCGTGGTGCCGCAGCAACCGCCCACGACGCTCACGCCGTCGGCGATCATGCCGGCGACGGCCTCGGCGTATTCGGGGGCCTGGATGTCAAAGACGGTGTTGCCGTCGTCGTCCACGTGGGGGAGTCCCGCGTTGGCCTGCACCATAATGGGCTTATCGGTAACGGTGAGCATACGTGCGGCGAGTCCTCGGAGCTCGGCCGGTCCCTGGCTGCAGTTGATGCCCAAAACGTCGGCGCCGATGGCATCGAGCGTGATGGCGGCGACCTCGGGGCTCGTGCCCAGGAAGGTGCGGCCGTCTTCCTCGAAGGTCATGGTGGCAAAGACGGGCAGGTCGGAGTTCTCGCGGCAGGCGAGGACCGCCGCCTTGATCTCGGCCAGGTCGGTCATAGTCTCGATAATAAAGAGGTCCACACCCGCGGCGACGCCTGCGCGCACTTCCTCGGCAAAGAGGTCATAGGCCTCGTCGAAGCTGAGGGTACCCAAGGGGCGAAGCAACGCGCCGATGGGGCCGATGTCACCGGCGACGTAGCGGGCGCCGGCCGCGCGGGCACAGGTGACGGCCGCGGCAAAGACGTCTGCCACGGTGGCGGCACCGTCGAGCTTGTGGGTGTTGGCGCCAAAGGTGTTGGCGGTAATCACGTCGCAGCCGGCCTCGACGTACTGGCGCTGAATGTCGGTAATGACCTGGGGCTCCTCAAAGTTGAGCAGCTCGGGCAGGGCGCCCGCCTTCATGCCAGCGGCCTGCAGCATGGTGCCCATGCCGCCGTCGAACAGCAGGTGTCCCGTGCCCTCGATGGCGGCGTGCAGGCGATCGTCCTTAATGCGCAGATCGCCGATCGTGCGCGTCTTGTACGTGGCACCGTTGCGACGTGCGGCATCAACGGGTGCCGCCAATGCAGTGCCGTCAGAATCATGAGTGATAAGCGGAGTAAACATTGAGGGCTCCTAATGGCTGGAATAGCAGGTGGTGTGGGCGGCGCGGAAGCGGCAGTGCTCGCGCATGCGGCAGATATTGCAGGTGGGGCGGCTCTGGGCGTCGTGGACTTCGCCGTCGAATAGGCCGATCACCGCGGTCACGCTTTTGGTGGGCATGAGCAGGCTGGTGGGTGTGACGGTAAGCCCGATGAGCCGCGTGGCGTTGAGCGCATTGACGATCGAGCGCTGGGCCGAGAGCGGGCAGTCGCCGTAGCCGGGGCTAAAGCGCCAGTTGCCGGCGAGTCCGTGTGCGGCGGCGTCCGTCTTGACCTGCTGGTCCATTTGCTCAACGGCGGCTTCCACGTAAGCGGAGCACGCGGCGTCGAGCACGGCGCCCTCCAGGGGATGTTGGGCTCCCGTGGTGCGCAGGCGACGCTCGGCGTCCATGCCGAGGGTGCATGCCATGAGCGCGGCAAAGCGGGCATCTTTGAGATGTCGATAGATATCGCGACCTCGCAGCTCAACGTTAGTGCCGACCAAGCGAATGCAAGGCTCACTTTGTTCGTCCACGCCCGTGGCATCGACGGCAAACACGCGGCGCACGCCACGAGGCTCAATGTCCAGTTCCAGACGCTCGACCACAAGCTCAATACGTCGTGACAGCTCGGGCTCAATCTGCTGGCCGCCGTAACCCAGGTACCGCAGCATCTCGGCACGATCGACGCGGGGATGGTGGGCATCATCGATACGATAAAGCGCCGGCGACGCAAGGTCGGCCGGCACTTCGGCAAAAGCTGTATCGATGTGCGGTTTTTCCATTACCCCAGGCGCTCCATAATGGTTGCGGCGATCGCAGGACGATTCATAGTGTACAGGTGCAGACCGGCGGCGCCGTGCTCCTTAAGGTCGCAAAGCTGACGGGCAGCATAATCTACACCGGCTGCCTGCAGGCTCTCGGGGTCGTTCTCGTACTTGGCGAGGATCTTGATGACGGGGGAGGGCAGCGATGCGCCGCACATAAAGACCATGCGGCTGATCTGCGACTTGCCCATAAACGGCATGATGCCCGCGGTAATGGGCACGGTGATACCGGCCTTGTCGGCAAGCTCGCGAAAACGGTAGAAGCACTCGTTATCAAAGAAGAGCTGCGTCACAAAGAAGCTCGCTCCGGCGTCCTGTTTTTGCTTGAGGTGTTCGACCGAGAGGTTGAGATCCTCACAGGCAATGTGGCCCTCGGGGTAGGCTGCGGCGCCCACGCAAAAGCCGGCGTCGACGAGCTCGGGGATGAGGTCGCGGGCGTAGGCGTAGTCGGAGGCGGGCTTGTCGTCCTCGGTCACGCCAGCGGGGAGATCACCACGCAGGGCCAGGATGTTTTCAACGCCGGCGGTGCGATACTCGTCGATCTTGGCGGCGATATCGGCGTGCGAGCGGCCCACGCAGGTAAGGTGTGCCACCGAGGGCGTATCGAATTCGCTCGTAATCATATGCGCGATGGGGGCGGTGGTGGCACCGTTGCCCGAGCCGCCGGCCGAGCAGGTGACCGAGACAAAGCTCGGCGAAAGCTTGCACAGATTGCCTGCCACCTCGCGAGCCGTGTCGAGGGTAAGCTCGCCCTTGGGCGGGAACATCTCAAACGAAACGGGCGCGGTGCCCTGGGATGCTGCCTGCTTAAAAACCTCGTCGACGCGCATATCGTGCTCCTCTAGATACGTAATAGTGTGATGTGTTGTAAGGATTCTACAGCACCACTGTGTCACGGTGGAGTTTCACTCGTTATTCGGGGATACCAATCAAAGATGCCTTGCTATCGGCTTTCTCTATAACAGAGCGGCTAATCTAGGCACGGACTATAAAGACTGGTATCTGATGCAAAATACCAGTTAATAGAGCTCCATCCCAAATTGACTACCCTTAAACCATGGGGAGAGGTCTGCAATTTATGCAGTTGATTGGCTGTTGAGGGTGGCAACGCCGCCTCGATAGGGTAACCTCATTGATTGGTTTCGCGACAGCAACATAACGGTAATGTCGCGGAAACACGGCGAGTCTAAGCTATGACTCGTTCGTTAGTAATCAACACCGCTTCTCACGCGGTGCCGATACGAAGGGAGTTCCGTATGGCCGATCTTACTGACCGCTTCGGGACCATGGTGTTCTCTGAGGAAGTCATGAAGGACTACCTCCCCAAGGACATTTGGAAGCGCCTTGCTGCAACCCTCGAGGGCGGTGAGCCGCTCGACCTGGATGTGGCCAACGCCGTTGCCCATGCCATGAAGGTCTGGGCCATCTCCAAGGGCGCGACGCACTACGCGCACTGGTTCCAGCCGCTTTCGGGTATTACTTCCGAGAAGCACGACAGCTTCTTGGAGCCCAACCACGACGGCACCGCCATTACCAAGTTTACGGGCAAGAACCTCATCCAGGGCGAGCCGGACGCCTCCAGCTTCCCCAACGGCGGCCTGCGCGCTACCTTCGAGGCCCGTGGCTACACCGCTTGGGATCCCACCAGCCCCGCCTTTATCAAGGACGATGTCCTGTGCATCCCCACAGCTTTCTGCTCCTACACGGGCGAGGCCCTGGACAAGAAGACCCCGCTGCTGCGCTCCATGACCGCGCTCTCGCGTGAGTCCAAGCGTGTTTTGGCGCTGTTCGGTAAGACCCCCAAGAAGGTCGTTCCTTCCGTGGGTGACGAGCAGGAGTACTTCCTGATCAAGAAGGACGCTTACCGCAAGCGCAAGGACCTGGTCATCACCGGCCGCACCCTCTTTGGCGCCGCTCCCTGCAAGGGCCAGGAGCTCGAGGAGCACTACTTTGGCGCTATTCGCCCCACCGTCTCGGCCTACATGAAGGACCTGGACGATGAGCTGTGGGCGCTCGGCATTCCCGCCAAGACTAAGCACAACGAGGTTGCTCCCTGCCAGCATGAGCTCGCACCGGTCTATGGCGAGGTCAACGAGGCCATCGACCAGAATCTGGTCATGATGGAGAAGATGAAGCTCATCGCCTCCCGCCACGACTTGGTCTGCCTGCTGCATGAGAAGCCCTTCGAGGGCATCAACGGTTCGGGCAAGCACAACAACTGGTCGCTTGGCACCGAGTCCGAGAACCTGCTCGATCCGGGCGACACCCCGCTCGACAACCTGCAGTTCATCGTCTTCCTCACCGCGGTGATCGAGGCCGTCGATAACTATCAGGAGCTCCTGCGTGCCTCCGTTGCCTCGGCCGGCAACGACCATCGTCTGGGCGCCAACGAGGCTCCTCCGGCGATTATGTCCATCTTCCTGGGCGACCAGCTTACCGAGGTCGTCGAGAAGATCATCGATGGCAAGGCTTCCGTCCATGCCACGCGCGGCGTGCTCGACCTGGGCGCCGATACCCTGCCCAAGCTGATGCAGGACAACACCGACCGCAACCGCACCTCCCCGTTTGCCTTCACCGGCAATAAGTTCGAGTTCCGTGCCTGCGGCTCCGAGCAGAACGTCTCCGACTCCAACCTGGTGCTCGATGCCGCCGTGGCCAAGTCGCTCAAGTCCTTCGCCGACGCGCTTGAGGGTACGCCCGAGGATGAGTTCCAGGACGCTGCGCTCGAGTACTGCAAGAAGGTCCTGACCGACCACCAGCGCATCCTCTTCTCCGGTGACGGCTACTCCGATGAGTGGCCCGTCGAGGCCGAGAAGCGCGGCCTTGCCAACAACAAGACCACGGCCGACGCCCTGCCCGCCTTTGTTTCCGATAAGGCCATCGCGCTCTTTGAGGAGACGGGTGTCCTGACCAAGGCCGAGGCCCAGTGCCGCTACGACTGCAAGCTCGAGAAGTACAACAAGCTCATGAACATCGAGGCCACCACGATGGTTCGCGAGGCGCGTCGTACCTATCGCCCGGTCATTACCGCCTATGCCACCAAGGTCGCTAAGGGCCTTGAGACTATTCGTGCTGCCGGTGCTGAGGCCGCCATGCAGTGCGAGCAGAACACGCTCAACAAGCTCTGCAACGGCATCACCACCATCAACGACTCCATCAAGGCGCTTGACGCCGTGCATCAGAAGGCTGAGGCCCTCGATGGCCAGGAGCAGGCCAACGTGTACGCGCACGAGGTCGTTCCCGCTATGGATGCGCTGCGTGCCGCCGTGGACGCCATGGAGGAGATCGTGGCAGCCGACTACTGGCCGGTCCCGACCTACGACGACATCCTGTTCTACGTGTAGAGCGTAACTGACATATCGTCACGGTATTGAGCCGGGGTCCGCATTACGCGGGCCCCGGTTTTTGTTTGCGAAGAGCGCTTAGGAGTCCGTTTTGCAACTGATTCGCCCACGTAATAAGGGGGCGAGGGCAAAAAACGTCAAATATGAGTACTGTCACAAGTCCTGTAGCATTATCTTTTTGCAAAATATGCAGTATTACGCAACATATGTCCAAGTACTTAGCTGATAAACGCCTGCAATTCTTTCGCCGTAGGACACCTGACGTCTAAATCGATTTCTGAAGGCATGAAATCGCTGTTACTAAATCGGTAACAGTACTCATATTTGCCATTTTTTGCCCATGGTCCATCGGAAGATGCCGGGATCCGCACCCTGCCGGGTCCGAATCCCGGCATATCGGTAGCAAAAAGCCCGCTACCGAATTGGTAACGGGCTTCACATTTCAAATGGTGCCCCCAGCGGGATTCGAACCCGCGATATCCACCTTGAAAGGGTGGCGTCCTTGGCCGCTAGACGATGGGGACAGCGGGAAAGAGTATAGCAGACTTTTTTAGTCGTTCACATATCGTTGGCAAACTGAAAAACCACCACAAAGGTGCCTGTCCCCTTTGTGGTGGTGGGGCGCTAGGGGAGGAGCTTCATGGCGGCGTCGTGGGCGGCGTGCTCGTAGGTGCCGTCGAGGGGCTTGAGCGGCAGCAGGGCGGCGGCCTGTGCATCGCCACGGCGCTCGAGGGCATGGGCGATCAGCCAGTCGGCGAGCTCGGGGTTCTTGGGCAGTGCCGGTCCGTGCAGGTACGTGCCGATGACGCCCTTGTAGATCAGGCCCTCAAAGCCATCGTCGCCGTTGTTGCCGGTGCCCGCGACGACGGACGTTCCGAGCGGCGTGGCATCGGCGTCCAAAAGCGTGCGGCCGCCATGGTTCTCGAATCCCACAAAGGGCTCAGGTGCCAGATCGGTTTTGACGGCTACGTTGCCGATCAGGCGATCGGAGCCACGTACGGTTTCGGCGGCAATGACGCCCAGGCCCTCAATGCGATCGTCGCCCATGTAGTACGAACGGCCGAGCAGCTGATAGCTGCCACAGATGGCAAGCAGTGTGCCGCCGTCCTCAACATAGGCCGCGACCTTGTCTTTTTGGGCGAGCAGCTCGTGTGCCACGGCTAGCTGGTCGCGGTCGGAGCCGCCACCCATCATGACGATATCGGCATCGGTGAGATCGAGTGATTCGCCCATACGGACCTCGTCCACGCGCACGGGAATGCCACGCCAGGCGCAGCGGCGCTCGAGGGCGATAACATTGCCGCCGTCGCCGTAGAGGTTAAGGGCATCGGGATACAGGTAGACGATGCGCAGCGGGCGCGAAAGCTCGACTGGCGCGATACCGACAGGAAGAGCGCTGCCGTCGGCACGGGCTACGGCGCGCCCAGCAACAGCGTCGGCGGTGGCGCCTTTCAGCCCGTCGAGCTCCTTGACCAGCGGCGGGAAGGCCGTGTAGTTGGCGACGGCGTAGAAGGTGTCATCGGCGGCCTCGTCTGCCACGGCGCCAATTGCCTGCGCGACGTCCGAGATAATCGCGGCATCGATGCCGGCGTACTTGAGGCGCACCTGCATGTCGTGCGCGCGCGTGCCTCCGGCAAAGGCGACAAGACCCGGCGTGTCGGCGATGCGCTCAAAGTCGACGTCGTAGATCCACGATACATCGTGGCCGTCGGCATCGTTATCGTTGAGGAAGAAAGCGCAGAGTCTGCCGCCTGCCGTCTTGATGGACTGGATTTGTCGATCGAAGCCTACGGGATTCTTAGCCAGGTTGGCCTCGACGGTGCGGCCGGCGATATCCCAGCGGCCCATGCGTCCGCCGGCGGGGACGTAGGCATCGAGCGTGGGCTGCAGGTGCGCCGTATCCACGCCTAACTCATGTGCGGCAAAGAATGCAGCGGCAACGTTGTAGACCATGTACAGGCCGTTGTAGCGCGTGGCGATGTGTACGGCAGCTGCGTCGGACGCAGATCCAAAGACCAGGTCAAAGCCGTAGCCGTCGCAGCCGAGCTCCACGCCCGTCACGCGACGGACAAGCGCAGGGCGGGCCCAGCCGCACGAGGGGCAATGGTAGGCGCCGAGCTGGCCGTATTGCACGTAGTCATACTCCAGCGGCGCGTTGCACTGTGAGCAAAAACGTGAGTCGCTAATACGGTCGGACTCGGTGTTGGTGGCGCCGTCGATGCCAAAGGCAATACTCGCGTTGGGAACGCGCGCGGCAATCGAGGCGCACAGCGGGTCGTCGGCGTTATAGATGAGTGTCGTTGCCGGCGAAAGCTCCAGCGCGTGGGCGATGACGTCCTGGGTGTGGTCGATCTCGCCGTAGCGGTCCAGCTGGTCGCGGAACAGGTTGAGCAGCACAAAGTAGGTCGGCTTGAGCTTGGGCAGGACGCGTACGGTGTAAAGCTCATCGCACTCAAAAACGCCCACGCGCTTGCCGCCACCGGCTCGCTTGAGGCCGCTGCGCGCTTCGAGCAGTGCGCCCACCACGCCCGGCTCCATGTTGTTGCCGGCGCGGTTGCATACCACGGTGGCGCCGCTGGCGGCAACGGCGTCGGCGATGAGGTTGGAGGTGGTGGTCTTGCCATTAGTGCCCGTAATCACCACGCTGCGGTCGACAAGGCCAGCGAGGTCGCTCAGCAACTCGGGATCGATCTTCATGGCGATGCGGCCGGGGAGTACGCCGCCCTGGCGCTTAAGGACGGAGCGCAGTCCCCAGCGGGCGATATCGCTCGAGGTGCAGGCGAGAGATGAGCGGAGGTTCATGAAACCGTTCCTAACGTAAACGACATGGTCGGGTCGAGTGCGTCACTAAAAACCGTAGCGGCGCGCAAATTCCTGGGCAAGCTGTGACACGTCTTCACAGGCATTGGCCCAGGGGGCAAAGTCGGGAGTGTCCGAGATAATACCGTCCGCTTCCCAAACGGCCTGGTGCGAAAGATCCCAGGGATCGCGCGGCTCGGGCCGGCAGGGAAGGTACGGCGTCTGGTACATGGGGTTCAGCAAGAAGAACGCGCCGCCCTCGCAACGGTTGGCAAACTCACGCAGCGCGCGTGTCGCCGGGCGCATCTTGTTTGTTTTGAACAGCAGAATCGTGCGGGCGAGCAGATACCAAGGAGAGTTCTCGAGCGCGTCAGCCCCGATCTCTTCCTCGAGCTGGTGGGCCAGGGCAAAAAAGCCGTCCTCGTCTTCCAAGCGAGCGAGGGCGAGTAGCACGGTGCCCGCAGCTCGGGTGGGATAGCCTTCTGCCTTAAGAACACGGCGGGCGTAGTTGGCGGCAGCACGGTAGCGAGCGCTCGCCATGCACAGCTGCGAGATGGCCTCAAGCGTGTGGAGCCACCCGATAAGTGCCGGCTCGTTCACAGTGAGATCTGCCGCCGTCACGCCGTCCGTCAAAACTTTGTTGGCCCAGTAGTGTGGGGCCTCCATATCGAACCCGGGCACACTTTGCTGCAGGTAATCGGTCGTGGTCGCCTCGAGCTTCATCAGGTCGCCCAGGCAGGCGTCAACGGGCGTGTCCGCCAAAATGATGGCGAGCAGCTGGGCATCGAGGACATGTGCATCGACGCGGACAATTTTGAGCAGCTCATCGCGCATGTCGTCGAACAGGCGATTACGCGTCTGTTCGAACTCCTCGTCACTGCCCATGTCCTCGATGCGATGGAGCTCGTCGAGCAGGTGGCGATGAACACCGGCGTAGGACAGCAGCGCCTGGGCATGCTCGGACTGCGCATACTTTTGGGGATTCGCGCTAATGTCGTTATGGACAAGCTCGCGTGCTGCATCGGTGAGCTCGGGGTGCGACGCCAGATAGGTGCGCTCCAGGTAGGCGGGGATGTAGACGCTCGGATCCATTAGAGGTCTCCTCCCTTAAACGGCAAACCCTGCTCGGCCGCCTGCAGGATGCGCTCATCGATTTGGGAACGCACGATATCGTTGGTGGCGACCCAGGCGGCAAAGCTGGCGTTGTCGGGGGCGCCCAGGCCCTCCTGCAGCACCGGCGTCGCCTCGGACAGCGCGAGGACAAGCTCGTCGGTGGAGCCTACGCCTACGTTGACGCGGGCATAGACGCCATCGGGAAACTCGGTTTGGAAGTAGAGTGCCTCGGCTGCGTGCGGGCACGAGCGTGCAAGGATGCGCAAGTAGTGCTCGGCACCCTCGTAGTCCAGCTCGCGCCAGGCAGCGCTCATCAGCGCGATGAGCGTCCACGGGTCCAAGTCGCGCTCCGCATCCTTGGGACGACGGCGCAGCGGCGTGTTGGCGAGATAGGGGACGGAGTGGGCAGAGCGAAAGCGCTTGAGCTCCTCGGCGGGGTATTCGAGCTTTGCCATGGCGAGCATCGCGGTGTGGCGGACGCCGGCAGGATCGTTGGGGGCAAAGTCGAGGCTGCGGTTTGCGGCTTCGAGCGACATGCGATAGCGGCCGCTAATGAGCGCGCGCGATGCCAAGGCGGCAAGCCAGCGCAGGTAGGGGCGGCGCATAAGGTCGCCAGCGGCCTCGCGCTCGTAGGGGTCCTGCGCCGAGGCGATCTTAAGCGCCAGATCGTGCTCCACCTCGTCGCACTTGGACACCAGATACTGCACGTATTCCTCGTTGGATTCGGCGGCGAGGGCGGTCAGCATGCGCTGAGCGTCCCAGTTGGTGGGGTCGAGCGCGGCTGCCTCGCGGAGCATGTTCTCGGCAGCTGCCTCTTCCTGCTCTGCCTGGGTATCGTCAGGGATAAAGGGAATGCGGTAGTCGACAGCCTCGACCACCTTGGCAATGAGGTGCCCGGCGCGGTCGCGGTCGTGCACGATGAGCGGTGCGGGGTTGCGGGTGAATTGTTCCATCAGATGCTCTACGGCGGCAGCGTCGGTGAGCGGGATATTGTCGCGGCGCAAGGCCTCAAGAACGAGGCGATGGCAATCCTCTTGAATGGGATCGAATGCCATGGGGCCTCCTTTGCTGCGGTTAGGGTTCAAATGTTTCTATATAAGGTTCTAGTTTACCCGCATGTGGCACACCGGGGGTGCCGCACTTGGACTTGCACCTTTGCACCACGAAGACGGATGTCGCACAAATGTCGGCACCTTGGACGACCGAGTGGTATCACGGTGCCGCAAACGGTCGATTTTTGGCGGCGAACGGTGCATATTTTGGAGGGGCACCGTCCTGCCCGGGATATGTAGTCAACCTTGATAAAACGTTTGCCCAGCTTGGGAGTATGAATGCCGCACAAGGGTCTTCAGGGATAGAAAAAACGTTTCATCATTGGCGGCTTTAGGTGAATAACTGACCAACCAGAACGGTAAAATAGTGTTTGTCTGAGCGTTGAGACGTTTAGACATCGCGCATTGTCATCGCCGGCAACGCGCAAACCGGTCCTAACGGAGCCAATTGGGTGCTCCGTTATATACGCAAGTCTAAGAGGGGCTTGTTTAGGAGGCACAGTATGGGACGTTTTACCAATCCTCGCGATCTGTACTTTGGTGAGGGCGCTCGCCACGAGGTGAAGAACCTCAAGGGTAAGAAGGCCATCATCGTTTCTGGCGGCAGCTCTATGCGCCGCGGCGGGTTCCTGCAGGACGTTGAGGCCGACCTCAAAGAGGCCGGCATGGAGGTCAAGCTGTTCGAGGGCGTCGAGTCCGATCCCTCCATCGAGACCGTCATGAAGGGCGCAGCCGCTATGCGCGACTTCGAGCCCGACTGGATTGTTGCTATCGGCGGCGGTTCGCCCATCGATGCTGCTAAGGCCATGTGGGTCTTCTACGAGTATCCCGAGGAGTCCTTCGACAACATTATCCAGCCGTTCAGCTTCCCCGAGCTGCGTCAGAAGGCTCACTTCTGCGCCATTTCCTCTACCTCCGGCACTGCTACCGAGGTCACCGCATTCTCCGTCATCACGGATTACGAAAAGGGCATCAAGTACCCGCTGGCCGACTTCAACATCACCCCTGATGTCGCCATCGTCGACCCCGAGCTCACCTACACCATGCCCGCCAAGCTGTGCGCTCACACCGGCATGGATGCTCTGACCCACTGCATGGAGGCCTACGTTTCCACCTGCGCCTCTATGTTCACCGACGCCAACGCTCTGCACGGCATCCGCGAGATCGTCGAGTGGCTGCCCAAGTCCTATGCTGGCGACCATGAGGCCCGTCAGCACATGCACGAGGCTCAGTGCATCGCCGGTATCGCCTTCTCCTCGGGCCTGCTCGGCATCGTTCACTCCATGGCTCACAAGACCGGTGCTGCCTTTGAGAACGGCCACATCATCCACGGTGCTGCTAACGCCATGTACCTGGGCAAGGTCATCCAGTGGAACTCCAAGGACCCGCGTGCTGCCGAGCGTTACGCTTACGTGGCCAAGGAGATCCTGCACCTTCCCGGCGAGACCAACGAGGAGCTCATCGCCGCACTCGTCCAGAAGATTCGCGACCTCAACGACCAGCTCAACATTCCGCAGTCCATCAAGGATTACGCGAATGGTGGCGTGAAGGTCGACGCCGAGAACCCGCAGATGGTTTCCGAGGAGGAGTTCCTCGCCAAGCTGCCCGAGATCGCCGCGAACGCCGAGACCGACGCCTGCACGCCTGAGAACCCGCGTGAGACCAAGGCTGCCGACTTCGAGAAGATTCTCAAGGCCTGCTACTACGACACCGACATCGATTTCTAATCGACTCTTGTTATCGCAACGAGGGGCTCCGCACGCATCTGTACGGAGCCCCTTTCTTTTTTAGAGAATGGGATAGTTATGGCTGCAATTTTCAATAGCCCCAGCAAGTACATCCAGGGCCCGGACGAGCTGGCCAAGCTCGGCTCCTATGTCGAGCCGCTCGGCGCTAAGGCCCTCGTCATCGTGACGCCTTCGGGCAAGAAGCGCGTCGGTGCCAAGATCGAGGGCGGCTTTGCCGAGGCTAAGGCCGAGCTGCTGTTTGAGGACTTTAACGGTGAGTGCTCCAAGGGCGAGGTCAATCGACTGGTTGCGCTCGCTCGCGACAACGGTTGCGACATCATCGTCGGCGTCGGTGGCGGCAAGATCCTCGACACCGCGAAGGCCGTCGCCTATTACCTGGAGTCCCCGGTTATCATTTGCCCCACTATCGCTTCGACCGATGCCCCGTGTTCGGCGCTTTCGGTGCTCTATACCGATGACGGCCAGTTCGACAAGTACCTCTTCCTTAAGGCAAACCCCAATATCGTCCTTATGGATACGACGGTTATCGCGGCGAGCCCGGTGCGCCTGACGGTTTCCGGTATGGGCGATGCGCTCGCAACCTATTTCGAGGCCCAGGCGACGCACGATGCCGACGGCGGCACCTGCGCTGGCGGCAAGGGCGGCATGGCCGGCCTGGCGCTAGCCAAGCTCTGCTATGAGACGCTCATGGCCGATGGCGTCAAGGCCAAGGTTGCGCTGGAGAAGGGTGCGCTCACGCCCGCCGTCGAGCACATCATCGAGGCCAATACGCTGCTTTCGGGCATTGGCTTTGAGAGCTCGGGCCTTGCTGCTGCTCATGCCATCCACAATGGTCTGACGATGCTGCCCGAGTGCCACAGCATGTATCACGGCGAGAAGGTCGCCTTCGGCACCATCGTCCAGCTGGTACTCGAGGATGCCCCGACCGAGAAGCTCGAGGAAGTCTTGGGCTTCTGCATTGAGCTGGGCCTGCCGGTCACGATGAAGGAACTTGGCGTTGCCGAGCTTACGCGCGAGCAGGCCATGATTGTTGCCGAGGCCGCCTGCGCGCCCGAGGACACCATGAGCAACATGCCGTTTGAGGTGACGCCCGAGATGGTCGCCAACGCCATCCTGGGTGCCGACGCACTGGGTCACTACTATCTCATGGATGAGTAAATCCCGCTAAGGAAGGGGCAAAGCCAGCAGATGGCTTTGCCCCTTTTTGCTATGGTGCAAAGGGGTCAGGTTACTTTGCACCAATCGTTGCTTGATGAAGGGTGGATTCTCGTATGGCGCTTCCTATGGTTTATGGCGGTCCCGGTCGGTATGTTCAGGGACCGGGGGAGCTTTCGCGTCAAGGCAAGTATTTGTCATGGTTGGGCTGCGCTGCCTATGTCTTGTTTGACCAGGGCACCGAGGATCGGCTGTGCAGGCAGATCGTCGATGGATTTCTGGACGAAGATCTAAGCGAGCCGTTCTTTAAGATTTATGACGGTCCGTGTACGGAAGAGGCCGTTGTCGAAATGGCTAAGGAAGCCCAGGCCGAGTATTGCGACATGGTAGTGGGTATTGGCGGCGGCAAAATGCTCGATATCGCCAAGGCCGTTGCGTTTTATGCCGAGTTGCCGTTGTGCGTATGCCCCACGGCGGCGTCGATGGACGGTCCGTGCAGCGAGATTTCCGATGCCGATTTGCAGGGTGTTGCAAATGCGGTCTTTAGAAACGAGCGCAATATGGCCAACGAGCAGGCTAAGGTGACCAAACAAAAACTCGTGCAGCTCATGTGCGAGGCATAGCTTGGCACTTGATTGACCTTGTGCAATCGAGGCGGCGATAGGCCATGGGCTATTTGCCGCAAAGATGCTCCGCGTGTAATTTGCCCGAGGCGTGGGCCGATGGCGTATCATTATCTCTTGCTTGTTTGCACTGCTCAGGGAGGGGCCGCGCATGGCGCAGGAACACGATCTGTTTGATGACATTATCGAGATCAGCAAGGGTTTCGACTTTCTTAAAAACCCGCTTGGCGGTGTGACCGATGCACTCGATCCGTCGGCGCCGCAATGGAATCCTGCCGACTACAAGGAGCGTCCGCGCGGTAACACCATTCCGTGCCTGACCTGCAAAAACGAAAAGAGCGGCTGCACTGCGTGCATGGACGTGTGCCCGGTCAACGCTATCGAGGTCGAGGAAGACGCCATCGAGATCCTCGACTCCTGTCGCAAGTGCGGCCTGTGCGCCGCTGCTTGTCCGACTGAGGCGATCATCTCTCCGCGCCTTGCACCCAAAAACGTCTACGACGACATTGTCTCGGCGGCTACGAGCCACGAGACCGCCTACGTCACCTGCACGCGCGCCCTCAAGCGCATGCCGCGCGAAAATGAGGTCGTCGTTGCCTGCGTGGGCGATATTACGGCCGAGACCTGGTTCTCGGTACTGGCCGACTATCCCAACGTGAGTGTGTACCTGCCGTTGGGCGTGTGCGATAAATGCCGCAACACCGGCGGTGAGGATATTCTGGGCGAGGCGATTGCGAAGGCCGAGGAGTGGTCCGGCACGGGTATGGGCCTGGAGGTCGACCCCAAGAGCCTCAAGTGCCATAAGCGCCGCGAGTACGAGCGCAAGGAGTACATGGAAAAGATCGCCCGCACCACGGGCCTGACGGTGACCAAGCTCAATCCGGCGACGGCGGCGCTGGCCTCGGTGACGCAAAAGCTCAAGGCCCATCGCCATCAGATTACCCAGCTGGAGCGCACGCTCAACACCATGTGCGGCACCACGACGACCAAGCGTCGCCGTTCGCTCACGCACGGGCGCCAACTGGTGCTCTCGACATTGCAAAACCACCCCGAGCTTGCCCAGAACATGCAGGTGAGCACGCCGGAGTGCGATTTTGACAAGTGTACGTCGTGCGGCGAGTGCGTCAACGCGTGCCCCACGTTCGCCTGCGATCTGGTGGGAAGCGGCCGCTTTGCGTTGGAGTCCACGTATTGCTTGGGCTGCGGCGCCTGTGTCAAGGTTTGTCCCGAGCACGCGCTCAAGCTTGTTGAACACGACGCGTCCAATCTGGTCGTCGTCGATCCCGAAGCCGAGGAAAAGGCCGCCCAGAAGGCGAAGGCTCACGAAGAAGCTGAGAAGGTCAAGGCCGAGGCAAAGGCCAAGCTTGACAAGATGCTCGATCAGGTGGAGAAGCTCGCGGACTAGTCAGCGAGCTCTATCTCTGCTTCATTTGCGCCGCCGCGGTGTCCGGATTCGCCCGGATGCTGCGGCGGCGCTATACTTATGCAGTTTGAAGTACCTGTATCAAAAGGAGCTGTCGTGTCCCTTTCCATCGGTATCGTGGGCCTGCCCAACGTGGGCAAGTCGACGCTGTTCACCGCGCTTACCAAAAAGACCGGCCTTGCCGCCAACTACCCGTTTGCCACGATCGACCCCAACGTGGGTATCGTCGACGTGCCCGATAGCCGCTTGCAAAAGCTTGCCGACATCGTTAACCCGGGTCGTATTGTGCCGGCGACGGTCGAGTTCGTCGACATCGCAGGTCTGGTGAAGGGCGCTAACGAGGGCGAGGGCCTGGGCAACCAGTTCCTGGCCAATATTCGCGAGACCGATGCCATCTGCGAGGTCGTGCGCTACTTTAAGGATCCCAACGTCATGCGTGAGGTGGGCCGCACGGGCGAGTTCGTCGACCCCGCCGGCGATGCCGACACCATCATGACCGAGCTCATCCTGGCCGACATGGGCACGCTCGAGAAGCAGCTGCCTAAGCTCGAGAAGGAGGCCAAGCGTGACAAGGAGCTCATGCCCAAGTTCGAGGTCGCCAAGCGCCTGCTTGCCTGGCTCAACGAGGGCAAGCGCGCCGCATCCATGGAGATGACCGACGAGGAGCGTGCCGCCGCCAAGGGGCTGTTCCTGCTCACCATGAAGCCCATCCTGTATGTGGCCAACGTGGACGAGGATATGCTCAACGACGACCTGGCGCCCATCGATGGCGTCAAGCCGTTGCCCATCTGCGCCAAGATCGAGGCCGAGCTTTCCGAGCTCGATCCCGAGGACGCCGCCGACTACCTGGAGAGCCTGGGCCTGGAGCAGCCCGGCCTGGACGTGCTCGCTCAGGCTGCCTACAAGCTGCTCGGCCTGCAGTCGTTCTTTACGGCCGGCGAGATGGAGGTCAAGGCCTGGACGGTTCGTCAGGGCGCGACCGCCCCGCAGGCCGCCGGCGTCATCCACACCGATTTTGAGCGCGGCTTTATTAAGGCCGAGGTCATTGGCTATGACGACTACATCGAGCTCGGCGGTGAGCAGGGCGCCAAGGCCGCCGGCAAACTGCGTATTGAGGGCAAGGACTATGTCATGGCCGATGGCGACGTCGTGCACTTCCGCTTTAACGTGTAAGGGCGACGCATATGTTTAAATACGGCAAAAAAGCTGGCTACATGGGTATTGCGCTGCTCGTACTTGCGGTGATTCCGCTGGTGGTTGCAGCGTGTGTTATCCCCAACATTGGCCCCGAGGTGGCAACGAAGTTTAACGCAGCCGGCGAGGTGACGCGCTGGGGTAAGAGCTACGAGCTGCTGGCACTGCCGGTGCTCAACCTACTGCTGAGCGTGGCGACGTACTTTACGGCGGGACGCCAGGCTAAAAACAATGATGACTCCGCCGCCATGGCGCGCATCGTGTGCGAACGCTACCTGCGCAACGGCTGCATCACGGGTGTGTTCCTCAACGTGATCAACGTTTACTTTATGTACTCGGCGATTACCGGAACGGGCTTTGGCTTTGGTTTCTAGCTTGTCCTTTTAGGCAACGAGTCTGCACACATATTCGATGGCTGCTGCGAGGCCGCCGCTCGATCGTGGTTTAAAGACCATATCGGCGGCGGCCTCGTTTTCGTATCCGGCGCCGCGAAGGGCAAGTGCGATACCAGCTTCTAAAAGGAGCGGCAGGCCGCGCTGGCTGGTTGCGATTACGGTAGCCTGATTGAGCGAGCAGCTGTGCGCTTGGCATTGGATGGCAAGTTCTCCTTGCGCCGGGCAAGGGACCAGAACGGCGGCGACGCGACTTGATAGCAATGCAAATGCTGTGCGCTCATCGGGCGAAAGGCATTCTGCTTCAACGACGACGAGCTTGGGCGGTGCGCTGTTTGTGCGAAGCGTGGCTCGGTACGTACGGACCGAAGAACCCGACATAGAAAACTCCTGTGTATTCGGCAAAACGTAAACTATAGTTTACGTTTATGTTCGGCTCCATTTCAAACTCGGCTGCATGGACGAACGTGCGAAACAGATTCTTGGCAGGCGGGTCGAAGAGACACGCAGGGACCTTGGTATCTCCAAGGTTGATTTTTGTGTGGCGACAGGAATCAGCCGACCCTACCTCGACCGAATCGAAGATGGGACGGCAAATTTCACGCTCAAGGTTCTATTTAAGATCGCGCCCGCACTCGGCATGACGGTGTCAGAGCTTCTCGAGGGTATCGGATAGGGCGTTCCCCCGCTGTATTTGACGCTCTTTGGGCGGGTCCCCCTGGTTGCGATGTGCAAAATCGCGAGTATTCAGCACCAGTTTGGCCGTAGATGGTAGCTCGAGCGGCTGGCTTTGCCTTTTTGGCAGTAGTTAATCCACATACTAAATAAAAATGAGGAATAAATATTTACTAGACGGAACCCTCGTCCTAAAAGTTCGTCTAACAATCGGTCGATTCTATGCCTACGGAGGAGAAATTGCAGAATACTCCGATTTTTGCACGGCCCGAGGGGGACCACCTGTCGTTTAAGGCTGCGATAAGTGGAGCTGCCTTAGGGATTACGCCATCGGGATGCGGTCGTGGTTGACTTGGCTGTAGAACAGGCGCTGAATCTCGGCCGCATCACGTGACTGGCCGAGTGCCCACATGGTTTTGGCCACGAGCGTCTCGGTGGTCATGTCGTCGCCGCGCAGAATGCCCGGATGATCGGCGTAAGCACGGCCGACCTCGTAAACGCCCAGATCGAGGCCCTCTTCGGGGACCTGCGTGGTCATAACGACGGTGCGACCCGAATCGACCCAGCGGAAAATTGCCTCTTGGAACGAATCGCCGGACTCGCCAAACTCGGGAATACCGCCAATGCCAAAGGTCTCAAGAATTACAGCATCGTAGCTATCGGCTAGGGCGTCCAGGATACCCGGGTTCACGCCGGGCGTCAGCTTAAGGACAAATACGCGCGGATCGATACTGTCGTAGAAACGCACCGGGCTCTCATTCTGATGAGTGCCGTGGAGCCCGTTGCGCACGATGCGGTCGTTGCGGATGTAGGCAATGGGCGGATAGTTGACGCTAATGAACGCGTTAAAGCTCATGGTGCGCTGCTTGCGGGCTCGCGTGCCGGCAATGGCGACGCCGCCAAACACGATCGACACATCGTGCGAATGCTCGTCGAGCGCATAGAGCAGGCTCTGGTACAGGTTGAGCTTGGCGTCGGTAAAGGGGTTGCCCATGGGCTTTTGCGAGCCGGTGAGCACGATGGGCTTGGGGCTGTCCTGAATCAGATAGGAAAGTGCTGCCGCGGTGTAGCTCATGGTGTCGGTGCCGTGTAGAATCACGAAGCCGTCGTGGTCGGCATAGCCCTTGACGATGACGTCGCGGATACGCATCCAGTCGCTCGGGCGCATATTGGTGCTGTCGATGTTCATGGGCTGCACGACGTCGAGCTCGCAGAGGCCCGAGATCTCGGGGACGCTCTGGGCGAGCTCCTCACCGGTCAGGGCGGGGGAGAGGCCGTTGCCGTCCTCGGTCGATGCGATGGTGCCGCCCGTGGCGATGAGAAGGATGCGCTTCATGCTGGTATTCCTATCGTATTTGCCGCCGCAGAGGCGGAGTCGTTCGGCAGTATTGTGGCACAGGGCGTCCAATGTTCAAACGTATTACATCATCCGTAACGTTTGGTAACACTTCAATTGCCGTCAAATTGGGGCCTGGTCGTGCGTTTGCCGTGCGCTGATGGCTGCGAGGGACGAGAAACCCCATATAACGTGTACACTATGGAGGTTATTTTCGTTCATTCACGCGGGTGGGCACCGGCTCCCCGCCAACAAGAGGGGGATACCATGGATCAAAAGGCTTCCGCAAAGGTCCTCGTACTCGACTTTGGTGCGCAGTACGGTCAGCTCATTGCCCGTCGCGTCCGCGACCTCAACGTGTATTCCGAGATTGTTCCCTGCGACATATCGGCCGACGAGATTCGCGAGATGAACGCCTCTGCGCTCATCCTTTCTGGCGGTCCGGCCTCCGTGTACGCCGAGGACGCTCCGTCCATCGACCCCGCCATCTTTGACCTGGGCCTTCCCGTCTTGGGCTTCTGCTACGGCCATCAGATCACGGCGGTGACGCTCGGCGGCAAGGTCGGTCACTCCGAGGTGGGCGAGTACGGCCGCGCCACCATCACGCGCACGGCCGGCGCCAAGCTCTTTAACTCCACGCCCATGGAGCAGACCGTGTGGATGAGCCATCGCGACGCCGTTTCCGAGGTGCCCGAGGGCTTTACCGTTACCGCTAGCACCGACGTGTGCCCGGTTGCCGCCATGGAGTGCGTCGAGCGCAAGATTTTCACCACGCAGTTCCACCCCGAGGTCAAGCACTCCGAGTACGGTCAGCAGCTGCTGAGCAACTTCCTGTTTGAGATCTGCGGCCTGGAGCCCAACTGGAGCATGGACAACCTGGTCGAGACCATGACGGCTGAGTTCCGCGAGAAGGTCGGCGACGACCGCGTGATTCTGGCCCTGTCCGGTGGCGTCGACTCCTCCGTCGTGGCTGCGCTGGGCGCTCGCGCCGTGGGCAAGCAGATGACCTGCGTGTTCATCAACCATGGCCTGCTGCGCAAGGGCGAGCCCGAGCAGGTGGAGGAGGTCTTCACCAAGCAGTTTGACGTCGACTTTATCCACGTCCACGCCGAGGACCGCTATGCCGAGCTTCTGGCCGGTGTGACCGAGCCCGAGGAGAAGCGCCGCATCATCGGTACGCAGTTCTGGAAAGAGTTCTTCGCGGTTGCTCAGCAGCTTGAGACCGATGGTAAACCCGTGAAGTACCTGGCTCAGGGCACCATCTACCCCGACATCATCGAGTCCGGCGCTCGCAAGACGGGCGGCAAGACGGCCACCATCAAGAGCCATCACAACCTGATCCCGTTCCCCGAAGGCGTGCACTTCGACCTCATTGAGCCGCTCGACCACTTCTTTAAGGACGAGGTCCGCGCGCTTGGTCTGGCGCTTGGACTGCCGAGTCATATCGTGTTCCGCCAGCCTTTCCCGGGCCCGGGTCTGGCCATCCGCATCATCGGCGCGGTCGACAAGGAGAAGCTCGAGATTCTCAAGAACGCCGACGCTATCGTGCGCGAGGAGCTCGACGCCTACAACCAGCGTCTGTTTGAGCAGACCGGCGAGCGCAACTCCGAGCACAGCTGCTGGCAGTACTTTGCGGTCCTGCCCGACATTAAGTCCGTCGGCGTTATGGGCGACGAGCGCACCTACCAGCGCCCGATCATCCTGCGCGCCGTCGAGTCCAGCGATGCCATGACCGCCGACTGGGCCAAGCTGCCCTACGACGTGCTTGCCCGCATCTCCGGCCGCATCGTCGCCGAGGTCCCCGGCGCCAACCGCGTGTGCTACGACATCACGTCCAAGCCGCCCGCGACCATCGAGTGGGAATAGAAAATTCCTTAGTTATGGGGGTGTAAATTTGATTCCCTTTAGGATACACCCCCATAACTGTATGAATTGACCTGCTGACTCCAATGAAGATTGGAGGGTAACTGCCAGGGGTGACGGCCCAGCGAGTGTTATTTTGCGAGCTATGCGCATTGAAAGCGACCTTTCGTGGTATAAACTACTTGCCGGAAGCCGCGGCTTTCAGAGTACGGCTTACGTGTACGTTTAACCTCCGTGGGCGACGGGGTGCCGCAAGGCGTAGAATATCGCCCACCTGTAGGGGCCTGCAGCGATGCGGGCCCCGCTTCGTATGAAGGGGGCGTAACCGATGAAGATCGTATCCATCTCCCAGGACTTCTTCGACCTCGTCGAGGGCGACCGCGAGCTCATGCTTAAGCACAATCGCCCCTGCATCGTGGTGGTGAGGCTGCGTTTCCGCGGGAAGCGCAGGGACTTCGCTGTGCCGCTGCGTTCCAACATCGCCCCTAACGCGCCCAAAGACCAGTACTTTGCGTTGCCACCCCGCCCCACGACGCGCCCCGGCTGCCGCCACGGCATCCACTACATCAAGATGTTCCCCATAACCAAGGTCTACCAGCGCCGCTTCAGGACCGAGGGCTCGGCCTACTACGAGACGCTCCAGCGCATCATCGACGGCAACACCAAGCGCATCGTCTCCGAGTGCCAGGCATACCTCGACCGCTACGAGCGCGAGGGAAGGTCTCGCTTTGCCGTCGACATCGACCGCATCGTGGGGCTGCTGGAGAGCGAGAAGTAGGGCACCTCGGCTCAGTCTCGAGCCATGCGGAGTCGCTCCGCATTTTTGAACGCCGCGTGTGCGTCCCAAATACTTGAGAAACAAGCTGTGAAGTGCGGTGGCGCGCCCGTGCCCGCGCGCAGCCATCTCCATCAGCGTTTACGGTGCACTACAACATCACGGGCAAACCGCCTGACAAGCCGAGCATCCTGATCGTTCCGTCTATGAGCTACGTTGCTGTGCGGGGCAAGGGCGATTCCAATGCCGAAGGCGGCGCATAGCAGAACGCGTTGCCGATGCTCTACGGCGTCGCATATACCATCAAGATTTCGAAGAGGGCCCGCGGGAAATCGAGGGCTATTTCGACTTCGTCGTGCCGCCGGTCGAGGGCTTCTGCCGACATGACATGGCTGGGGCTTACCCTCCGACGCGCCCTTGCGCATATTTCCTTATCGGTTTTGAAACCGAGAAAGAGCTGATGATTGATTGGGTCGACCGCAATACGTACATGGAGCGGCTTTGGGCGATCGAGGACACCCGGGACATCAAGGTGATCACGGGGATGCGCCGCTCTGGTAGGTCCGAGCTTATGAAGGCGTTCTCCGCCTCCGTTGCTCGGAGGGACCCATCCTCCAACAACGTCTACATCGATCTGCTGGACCTCGACTACGAGCCGCTGCTTGAGTATCACACGCTGTATCACGAAATCATCGAGCGGCACAAAGAGGGCACCCGCAACCGTCTCTTCATCGACAAGGTGCAGCTGTGCGAGGGTTTCGAGAAAGCAATTAACAGCATTCACGCACGTGGCGGATGGGATATCTACCTCACGGGATCGAACGCGTTCCTCCTGAGTTCGGACCTGGCAACCCTGTTCACAGGGCGCCACGGGGAGGTACACATCCTCCCCTTCAGCTTCGGCGAATACCGCTCCTACTTCGACGAGCAGGGGGCCGTCGACGACGACTTCGACGGATTCATCAGGCGCGGCGGGCTCGCCGGGTCCTACGATTACGATGACATCTCGGAGTCGTACGGTTTCCTTCGGCGCGGGATTGGGACCCACCGTCGATCTAGAGACACTCGGTCAGAATCTGGAACACCTCGCTGCGCTCCAGTTTCTTGGCGCAGCCGCCGGTGAGCACACAGGTGTCCGCAACCTTGCGCAGCGTCTCGTCGGACGTGTCGGATCCCATCTCGGCGAAGCTCGTGGGAAGCCCCATCTCGCCGATGAACGTCTGCAGGCGGTCGGTGCCCTCGAGCGCCACCGTAAGGTCGTCTTTGCCCTTGGCGTCGACGCCCCACACCTCGCGCGCCCAACGGGCGAACTGCGCGGGCGCCTCGGGGGCCAGGTGGCGGTAGAGCGCAGGGTGGATGACCGCGAGGCCCATTCCGTGGTTGGTGTGGGTGTACGCGCCGTACTGGTGCTGGATCATGTGCGCCTGGAAGTCCGTTGACTTGCCGATCTTGAGCACGCCGTTCTCGGCCATGGCGGAGTCGTATACGAGCTCGCTTCTGGCATCGAGGTTCTGGTCGTCGTCCGCGATGATCCGCATGTTGCGGATGACGTTACGCTGGATGGCGAAGTTGATGTCGTCGGTGACATTGCGCCCGCGCGGGCTTCCGAAATAGCTCTCCATGCAGTGCGAGAGCGTGTCGAACGCGCCGCTTATGAACTGCGCGTGCGGTACGGTGAGCGTGAGTGCCGGGTCGAGCTCCGCCCACATGGGCATCGCCCCCAGATAGGCGCCCTTCACGTGCGTCTCCTCGTTGGTGATGACGGCGCCGTTGTTCTGCTCGGCGCCCGTGCCGGAGAGCGTAACGATGCATCCCATGGGGATGAACGAGCTCGGCATCTTGCCGTCGGCGTGCTCGAACGTCTCGATGTCCTCGTCAAGCATCGCCTGCGCGGAAACCACCTTGCAGCAGTCGAAGACCGACCCGCCGCCGACGGCGAGAATGAAGTCGACCTGCTCCTCGCGTGCGAGCGCGGCGCCTTCCTGGCACTTCTCGTAGGTCGGGTTGGGCATGATGCCGCCGAAGTCCACCACGCGCTTGCCCGCGCTCGTGAGCTTATCGACCACGTGGCCGTAGACGCCGGTTCGTTTGACCGAGCCTCCGCCGTAGGCGAGCATCACTGTCCTGCCCATGGCATCCATCTCGGCGTCGAGTGCCTGGTCCATGGCCCCCTCGCCGAAGTAGTTCCTGACCGGGTAGTCGTACGTGAATGAGTTCATGGCAATTCCTCCTAGTAAGTTATCAGTGCGGTCTGACGCTCGTCTACACGTTGCGCACGAGCCCGGACATCCATTCGATGGTGGCGGGGTCGTGGTGGTCGAAGAACGCGCTGTGCCCGGTGTCGAGCGCGGCGATGGCGACCATCTCGTCGTCGCCCAGCGCGAAGTCGAAGATGTCGAAGTTTTGCTCCATGCGATCGCGGTGCGTGCTCTTAGGGATGCAGACCACACCGCGCTGCAGCAGCCAGCGCAACACGACCTGGGCGACCGTCTTGCCGTGCGTCTCGCCGATGCGAGCGAGGACCTCGTTGCGGAAGAGGTCGTTTCTGCCCTCTGCAAAGGGCGCCCAGCCCTCCATGGCCACCTCCTTGCCGGCCATGTACTCCTGCGCCTCGCGCTGCTGGAAGAACACGTTGCACTCGACTTGGTTCACGGCGGGGGCGATGCGGTTGAATGAGATGAGGTTTGCGAGGTGATCGGGGTAGAAGTTAGCCGTGCCTATGGCGCGGATAACGCCCTGCTCGTAGAGCTCCTCCATGGCGCGCCACGCGCCGAAGACGTCGCCGAACGGCTGATGGATGAGGTAGAGGTCGACGTAGTCGAGCCCCAGCCGCTTGAGCGACGCGTCGAAGCCGCGCTTGGCCCCCTCGTAGCTCACATCCGACATCCACAGCTTGGTCGTCACGAACACCTCGTCGCGCGGCAGGCCGCTCGCACGAACGGCGGCCCCGACCGCCTCTTCGTTGCCGTAGCTCGCGGCCGTGTCGAGCAGCCGGTAACCGACCGAGAGCGCGTTCTCCACGGCGCGCTGGCATTCCGCGGCGTCCGGGATCTGGTACACGCCGAAGCCGAGCTGCGGCATCCTGACGCCGTTGTTCAAGGTGATGTAGTCCATGGTGCCTTCCTTTCTCGCAACTTGACGTATCCACCATACGAGGGGCGCCGCGCCGGCGGAAGTTTCCGTTGGTGAGGGTTCTATAACGCTGGGGTGCGCACGGGGTTATAACCCGCGGGTTCAGGGCACCGCACCAAAGGGGGATTCCGCCGAACGCTCCGCGGCCGTACGCTTGGCGATGAGAGAGCACAAGCCACCGACAGGGGATGCGCCTAACGGAGTCCGATGAACGGGCGGACGTGGGCGTCGCAAACAAATGACGGATATCATAGACAGGGAGAACAGGAATGGACAAGCGCGTTCTGGGAAAGAGCGGCATCGAAGTCAGCCCGCTCGGCATGGGCTGCATGGGAATCACGCACGCGAGCGGAGATCCGATGCCCGACGACGAGGCCGTGAGCGTCGTCCGTCAGGCCCACGAGATGGGCTATACCTTCTTTGACACGGCGGAGTGCTACGTTGGCACGTGCGCCGACGGGACCGAGGCGCACAACGAGGACGTGGTTGGCAAGGCGCTCGCGCCCGTGCGCGACGAGGTTGTCATTGCCACCAAGTTCGGCGTTACGCACGCCCCGGACAAGACCATCCTCGTGGACTCGCGCCCCGAGGTTATCCGTATCTCGGTGGAGAAGAGCCTGCGCCGGCTGCGCACCGACCACATCGACCTCTACTACCAGCACCGAATCGACCCAAAGGTCGAGCCCGAGGTCGTTGCAGGCACCATGGCAGACCTCATCAAGGAGGGTAAGATCCGCGCGTGGGGCATCTCGGAAACGACGGAGGAATATCTGCGTCGCGCCGATGCGGTGTGCCCTGTCTCCGCCGTCCAGAATCGCTACTCCATGATGGCGCGCTGGAACGAATCCCTGTTCCCCGTGCTCGAGGAGCTGAATGTCGCCCTCGTGGCATTCTCTCCCATGGCGAACGGCTTTCTGACGGGCGCGTACAGCCACAACACCAGATTCGAGGGCGCCCAAGACTACCGCGATGGCATGCCGCAGTACACGGAGGAAGGCGAAAGGCGCGCGGAGCCCATCATGCGGTTCGTTCGCGAGCTGGCTGAGCTGCACGCGGCGACGCCCGCACAGGTCTCCCTTTCCTGGATGCTCGAGAAGAAGCCCTATATCATCCCCATCCCGGGCAGTCGCAAGCCCGAACGACTGCTCGAGAACTTCGGCGCCGCCGAGGTCGGGCTCACCGACGATGAAGTTGCCAAGATCGACGGGCTGCTCAACGGACTCGACCTCATGGTCTTCGGCGGGCACACGGTAAGGTAGGGAGCCATGAACATTAGACCCTATGTCGTCTGTCACGTCTTTGCCGGGCTCAACGGGCGTATCGACGGCGCGTACATGCTCGACCCCGCCGCCTCGCCCGCACGCGCCGCGTACTCTCGCATGCAGGTCGAGTTCGGGGCGGACGCCGTGGCGTACGGGGCCGTGACCACGAAGGGCTTCGTCGGGTCGCGCCCCCTTGCGCTCGATACCCACGGGAGCGCGCCCAAGGGGGACTTCGTGGCGCCTCACGCCGAACGATCGTTCTACGTCTCCGTCGACCCCGTCGGGGAGATTGCATGGGAGTCTGCGACCTATCGTCGCGCCGGCCGTGCTGACGCGCACGTCATCGAGGTCCTCACCGAGGCGGCGTCGCCGGCGTATCGCGACTATCTGCGAGAGCGCGGCGTCTCATACGTGCTTGCCGGCGCGCGCGGGCTCGACCTCCCGCTCGCCCTGTGCAAGCTGCGCGAGCTTTTTGGCATCGAGCGCCTGCTCGTGTGCGGCGGCGGAAAGACGGACATGTCATTTCTTGCCGCGGGCGTGCTTGACGAGCTGAGTCTCGTTCTCTCCCCGACGGTCTCGGGGGAGCCCGAAATGGCTTCCGTCTTCGACGAGATGCCTCGCTCAGCCGGCGGTTCGCACGCATTCTCGCTCGAGCGCGTCGAGCGCCTTGCCGGCGACGGCCTCCACCTCGTCTATCGAGTGCAGCGATGATGTCGCGCCGTTCGTTTCTGGAGGCTGCCGCGTGGTTGGCCGCTGCGGGCAGCCTTGCCGGCTGCTCGTCGGACGGGGCCGCCGGGGTCGCGCGCGGCTCTGCTCCGGGCACGGTCACGGCGGACACTCCCATCTACGACGTCATCAACAACCCTTTGTTCGATGGCTACGGGCGGCTGCTCTTCCCCACAACGCTCCATCCGCCGACGGAGGATATGGCGCTCGATGACCTTTCCGCTTGTCTGCCGTGGTACTCGGAGATCCATACAAGCACCACGGTCGATGTCGTCAGCTATCTGCTGTCAGAGCGCGCAACGGAACGGACGGTCTTCTATGACATCTACACGGATGCCGAGAAGACCGCCGACCCCTCGCTCGCCAACACGGGGCTCTTCCGCTTCGTTGCCGAGGGAGTGGGCGGCGCGTCTGCACCGTTTGCCGTGGTAAGCGCGGGCGGCGGATTCGCCTACGTCGCTGCCATACACGACTCCTTCCCGCACTGCCTGCACCTGGCCCGTTCCGGCGTCAACGGGTTCGCGGTCATCTACCGGCCGGACGCGCAGCTCGCCTGCGAGGACTTGGCCCGCGCCGTCTCCTTCATCTTCGAGCACGCCGACGAGCTCAGCGTGGACACGTCGGGCTATTCGCTGTGGGGCGGCTCGGCCGGTGCGCGCATGGCGGCATGGGTCGGCGGCTAC
>CAJMHW010000008.1 GCA_905213325.1 Collinsella aerofaciens | reverse complement strand
GGGCATCGGTATGATACCATAGTTTTCTACAGATTCCTTGCTTCCGCTGCCACACCGCGCCCGTGAGCGGCGGCGTGACCTCGGGTCCCGGCGGCATGATGCAAGCCGGTTCCGGCGCGCTGTAGGGCGTGGCGACAATTTGATACGCGCAATCGAGGCGCTCCGGAAAGGGCGCCTCGATTTGTAGAGCTGCGGAAGCTGTGACCGTTACGCTATACGGTCCACCGTTAGCCGATGATGCGAGGGCGCTCGGCGTTTTCGACTGGTTTATGCACGCAAAGTCTGGGAATATACAAGGCGCATGTCTTATTGTCTAACCAGTTGCGCCAAGGAGGCACCATGGACTACAAGATTACCGGCTACGAGCCCGCCCAGCTGTTCCATTTCTTTGAGGAGGTCAGCGCGATCCCCCGTGGGTCTGGCAACGAGAAGGGCATCAGCGATTTCCTGGTTGCGTTTGCCAAGGAGCGCGGTCTCGATGTGTACCAGGACGAGGTCTACAACGTCATCATTCGCAAGCCCGCATCTGCCGGCGCCGAGAATGCCCCGACCGTGATGCTGCAGGGCCACATCGATATGGTGTGCGACAAGTTGGGCTCCGTTGAGCACGACTTTACGACCGATGGTATCGACCTGGTCGTCAAGGACGGCGTCCTTACCGCTAACGGCACCACCCTGGGCGCCGACAACGGCATTGCTGTCGCTCTGATGCTTACCGTACTCAACGACGATTCGATTGCTCATCCGGCCCTCGAGTGCGTGTTCACCACCGACGAGGAGACCGGCCTGGTTGGCGCCGAGACGCTCGACAAGTCCCAGATCAGCGCCCGTACCATGATCAACCTCGATTCCGAGGAAGAGGGCGTTGCCACCGTCAGCTGCGCCGGCGGCGTCGTCGTTACCTACACCTGCCCGATCGCGCGCGAGCACAAGATCGGTAGCACCCTCACGCTCGACATCTCCGGCCTGCTGGGCGGTCACTCCGGCAGCGATATCCACCTGGAGCGCGGCAACGGCAACCTCATCATGGCCCGCATCATCGACCGCCTGATGGTCGCCGGCGAGCCCGCCATCGTTAGCTTTAACGGCGGCACCAAGGACAACGCCATCAACCGTGAGTGCAAGGCTGTTCTGGTCTACGCCGACCACGCTGCCGCCGAGGCCGCGGCCCAGATCGCAAAGGGCATCATCGCCGACGTCGCTGCCGAGCTCGAGGTCTTCGACCCCGGCTTTACCTGCACCGTCGAGATTGCCGACGACGCCGAGGTCGAGGCCATGGACCAGAAGTCCGCGCTTGCCCTCATCCGCGCTCTGCGTCTTGCCCCTAATGGCGTGATTCGCCGCAACGTCGCCACCGACGGCTCCGTCGAGGTTTCCTCCAACATCGGTGTGGTTGCCACTTCTGACGACGAGGTCAAGATCATGCTGTCCCCGCGCTCCTCGATTACCTCGCTGCAGAACGAGTTCAAGGACCGCCTGCAGACGCTGGCCGATGTCCTGGGCTTCGACGCCAAGTTCGAGTTCGAGTATCCCGGCTGGAGCTATGCCGAGCATTCGCCGGTCCGCGACGTCTTTGTCGAGAGCTATCGCGAGCTCTTTGGCTCCGAGCTGCGTATCGAGTCCATTCACGCTGGCCTTGAGTGCGGCCTGTTTGCCGAGGCCCTGCACGGCCTGGACGCCATCGCCGTGGGCCCGACGCTCTCCGATGTCCACACCCCGGACGAGAGCATGGAGCTCGCTTCTGCCGAGCGCTTCTACGAGCTGCTCATTGACGTCCTCAAGCGCCTTGCCGCGTAAAGGTTGCGCTAGCAGCAGTCCGAGTCACGTGCTAGCGGATTGCAGATGACATTACGAGAGGGGGCATCCGAGCTTTTGCGACGGGTGCCCCCTCTCTTTTGTTTGATAATTGCGAAATTACAGCCACCTAGTCCATTTCTGCCCTGATGAGGTCGAGGGTGCGTTGGCAGTTTTCGCGGACGGGGCCGAGCATATGCTCGCGCAGGTCCGCCATGCCGGGCAGGTCGGCGTATTCGTCCATGACCTCTTCCATGCAAATGGGTACCTCGTAGGCGAGGTCCATCATGGTCGCAAAGCAAAACTTCTCGGATAGCCCGGCATCGGCGAGCGTCGCCTCCAGCGCGGGGTCGCCCATACCGTGGTATCGGCGGATAGCGCCTGGACCGATGCGCCCCACACGATTTTCGCCGCCAACGCTCATGGCAAGGCGCGCCCGGCGGCGCATGCGCTCATATGCCAGCCCCGATGCGACATCGTACATTCGAGCCATCATAGCTGTGCCGCCGTTTCCAAGAAGCAGGGAATAGTTCTTCGCATGCGCGTCCGGTGCGCCGATGATGGCGTTAAAGAAAAGTATCTGCGTAAACAGATACAGGTTAAGTTGATGGTGGCTCGTATTTACGAGGAGTTCCTGAATATCGCGTGCGGTCGGGCCGCCGTCTGCCGTGTACTTTTGAGCGGGCATCACTCCAAGGGCCTGACAGAGGTCTTCTTGGTGTAGACGTCTGATTGTTCCGTCCTTGGCTTTCACGCGGTCGTAACGCTCAACAATGAGGGCGGGCTCGTCCTCAAATAAGCGATATTCGACGTTTGCCGTTGCGATACCGGCGCGCTGGGCGCTTTTCATGCAGACAAACTCATTAAGAGCCTCGAGCTTAAATCCGATAACGCCATTTTTGAAAATATGCGTCGTGGGCGATGAACCCACGCATTCGCACCAGCTGCCGTCTATAAGCGCGAGCGCGAACTTGCCCTGGTTGCCCCCAAGTGACCAACTTTCATCTAGGCCCATCCACGATGCCTCGCGGTTATCTCTGATCGACTTGAGACGGAGAGCAATATCGTGGTCGTCTATAGGGCGGTATTCGCCGTCGCGATGCAGGACGGCGTCGACGTCTTCTTCGGCACAAAACTGTACTCCGCCCGGACAGTCGAGTCCGATATGGCTGAGCAGCGCAACGGGATTGTTGGGCCTGGTGTCGAATTCGACGGCGATCGCTTTTCGCTGGTCCTCGCTGTCGGGCAGAAGACCAAACAAGTACGGATTCATGACCTGTTGGCCGTATATGCGATTTGATACGGGTATGTTTGTCGATAGGGCTGGCCCGTCATAGTCTCGATCGTAGGCAAAGCTGACAAGACCGTTCTCATCTTGCGTGAGCGTTCCCGCAGGTACGCCGCAAATAATAGTCCGAAGCGTTTTGCTGGCCATTGGCTACCTCCCTTTGGGCCTGGTTTGGGCGGATGGGTTTGCGGCAATCGAGACTCCGAGATTGGACATGGCGAAATCGGCGAAGGCCTTGTCGTAGAGCTCGGACGTAAAGGGGACATCTGCGAGAGCCGGAATGGCTGCGCTGCGACGGTTGCGATGGTGAAAACGTTGAGCGTGATGGCGCCTGGGGGTGCTACGAGGTTGCAAATCAGCATGCGGGGCGTCGACTGGTTGCTCGTTTTTCGATTCGTCGATATCCCCTTGAGCGGCGAGCGCCAGTCCAAGAGCACCGAAAACCGCCAGCAGCTTGTCGAGCCGAATGCCCGTGGCATCTCCCAGCTCGAGCGATGCGAGCAGGCGTTCCGAAACACCGGCTTTTTTAGCGAGGGCCGCACGGGTGAGGTCCTGAGCCTCGCGTGCCTGGCGCACGTAGATGCCAGCTTGGCGCGGTGTGGTGATGGGAAGGGTATCCACGGCGATCTCCTAACATGCAGACTTTTGCATATCAGTATGACATGCAAAAGTCTGCATGAAAAGGCCTCGTGCAAAACTCTGCATGAGGCCTTGTGCTGGCGTTGAGTTTTGAGCGATTGTGTTTGGCACTACAGCGCCAAAATCCCCAGATGCTCAAGCAAGATCTTAAGCCCGATGAGGATGAGCACGACGCCGCCCACGATGGTGGCAGTTTTTTCGTAGCGCGCACCAAAGGTGTGGCCGATCGCTACGCCGGCAACGGAGAAGAGAAAGGTCGTGATGCCAATGAGCGACACGGCAGGAACGATATCGACCGAGAGCGCGGCAAACGAGATACCCACGGCGAGCGCGTCAATCGAGGTGGCGATGGCGAGGATCAGGTACTCGCCGAGGTCGATCTTCTCGGCATCCTTGCCGTCGCCTTCGTCCTCGTCTTCGGTAAAGGCTTCCCACAGCATCTTGCCGCCAATAAAGGCCAAAAGGATGAAGGCGATCCAATGGTCGATGGGCCCGATGATGCCCATGAACCGGCTGCCGAGTGCCCATCCGATTACGGGCATGCCGGCCTGAAAACCGCCAAAGAACAGGCCGAGCACCACGGCGACTTTAAGGTTGATTTTCTTCATGCCAAGGCCTTTGCAGATGGAAACGGCAAAGGCGTCCATCGAAAGGCCAACGGCAAGCAACACAAGCTCTACGAGTCCCATGGTCTGGCTCCCTCTCTGCGGGCGAGCCCGATTACGCGACTACTCCCTCATTTATATGAGACCCGATGCTACCACATGAGCAGTCAAAGGAGCCCCGTCCCAAATGAGCTACCTAAGCGGTGTTCGCTCATTCTGTAAGCATCGGATTTCGTGGCTGCTGCGGGGACAAACCGTGAGAAACTATTTAGCGTTTATGGAGCGTATACGATGGGAGCGATGCCTTGGATAAGAACGAGCTGCAAAAGCGTATGGAACAGGCCATCCGCCTGACGGCACCTGGTCAGCCGATCCGCACCGCCCTCGACATGATCATTGCCGGTCATCTGGGCGCCCTTATCTGCGTCGGCGACACCGAAAACGTGCTTGCTGCCGGTAACGACGGCTTCCCGCTCAACATTTCGTTTACCTCGAACCGCCTGTTCGAGCTTTCCAAGATGGACGGCGCCATCGTTATCGACGGCGACCTCACCCAGATCCTGCGCGCCAACTTCCACCTCAATCCCGATCCCTCGCTTGCCACGAGCGAGACGGGCATGCGTCACCGCACCGCCGCTCGCATGTCGGTGCTCACCGATGCCATCGTGATCTCGGTCTCGGCCCGGCGTGCTGTCGTCAACGTGTACGTTCACGGCAAGAGCTACGAGATCCAACCTGTCACCACCATCATGAGCTCGGTCAACCAGCTCGTCGCTACGCTCCAGACCACCCGTCAGTCGCTTGATCGCTCCCTGCTGCGCCTGACAGCCCTTGAGCTCGACGACTACGTTACGCTCGCCGACATTACCGGTATTTTCTCGAGTTTCGAGATCATGCAGCAGGCAAAGACTGAGCTTAAGGATTGCATCGTCAAGCTGGGCAACCAGGGCAAGCTCGTGCAGATGCAGCTCGAGCAGCTCGCCGGCTCCAGTATGGATACCGAATACGACCTGATGATCCGCGACTACGCGAGTGACTCTTCCGAGGCCAATGCCGAGAAGATTCGCGCCGAGCTCGCTCGCATGACGCCTAAGGACCTGTCCGACCCACAGCATGTGGCGGCGGTTCTGGGTTATGACGACCTGGATGAGGACTCTGTCATGACGCCGCTGGGTCTGCGCACGCTTTCGCGTGTGTCCGTCGTGCGCGACGGTGTGGCCGAGAAGATCGTCGACGAGTACGGTTCGCTGCAGGAGCTCATGGACGACATCAGCGAGGATCCGGAGCGCCTGGGCGACTTTGGCGTTAACAACCCTGCCATTCTTGCGGACTCCCTGTACCGCATGAAGGGCACCAAACAGGGGAACGCATAATGGCGCCCGTGTGCGCCGTGGTCGTTGCCGGTGGTAGCGGCCAGCGCTTTGGCAACCCTGGCGGCAAGCAGCTCGTCAATGTAGCGGGCCGTCCGCTTATGAGCTGGTCCATCCGCGCATTTGACCGCAGCGATAAGGTTGGCCACATCGTCGTGGTTTGCCCTGCCGAGCGCCGTGCCGAGATGCGCCGCCTGGCCATCGATCCGTTTGACTATGACACGCCCATCAGTTTTGCCGATGCCGGCGAGACCCGCCAGGATTCCACCCGTGCCGGCGTGCATGCGGTTCCGGCGGGCTTTGAATACGTCGCCATTCACGACGGCGCTCGTCCGCTTATTACGACCGAGGCCATCGATCACGCTATCGACGTGCTCGTGAGCGACCGTGCCCTCGACGGTGTCGTGTGCGGCCAGCCCGCGATCGACACGCTCAAGATCGTCGACGGCGATAATATCGTCGAGACGCCGCCGCGCGAACTTTATTGGGCCGCACAGACGCCGCAGATCTTTAGCGTCGACGCCATGAAACGCGCCCACACCGCAGCTATCGCCGAGGGCTTTGTCGGGACCGACGATTCTTCGCTGGTCGAGCGCATGGGTGGGCGCGTCCGCTGCGTTCAGAGCCCGCGAGATAACCTTAAGGTGACGATGCCCGAGGACCTGCGTCCCGTAACCGCGATTCTGCTCGGCCGCATGGCCGAGGGAGAGGACCTTCCCCATGTTCAGTAACCTGCGCATTGGTCATGGCTACGACGTTCACCGTCTGGTGGAGGGGCGTCGATGTATTATCGGCGGGGTCGACATTCCCTACGAGCGCGGTCTGCTGGGCCACTCGGATGCCGATGTGCTCGCGCACGCGCTGGCCGACGCCATTCTGGGCGCCTGCCGCGGGGGAGACATCGGCAAACTGTTCCCCGACACCGACCCTGCCTACGAGGGCGCCGATTCGATGGTGCTGCTTGCCCGTGTGATGGACTATGCGCGCGAGCTGGGCTTTGAGTTTGTCGATGCCGATTGCACCATTGCCTGCCAGCAGCCCAAGATCACCCCGCACCGCGATGCCATGCGCGCCAACCTTGCCCATGCCCTGGGCGTTGACGTCGAAAACGTGGGTGTCGCCGCCACTACGACCGAAAAGCTCGGCTGGGAAGGCCAAGGCGAGGGAATTGGCGCCTGGGCTGTCTGCCTGCTACAGAAAACCGCTAAGGAGTAACGAATGCGTATCTACAACAGCGCTACCCATAAAAAGGAAGAGTTCCAGCCCATCGAGTCCGGCAAGGTCCGCATGTACGTGTGCGGCCCCACGGTCTACGACAACATCCACATCGGCAACGCCCGTACGTTCATCAGCTTCGATGTGATTCGCCGCTGGCTCATCGCGAGCGGCTACGAGGTCACGTTCGCCCAGAACCTCACCGATGTCGACGACAAGATCATCAAGCGCGCCAACGAGCAGGGCCGTACGGCCGCCGAGGTCGCGACGGAGTTCTCCGATAAGTTCATCGGCGTCATGCGCGCCGCCAACGTGCTCGACCCGGATGTGCGTCCCCGCGCCACCAAGGAGATCGGCCCCATGATCGCCATGATCAAGACGCTTATCGAGCAGGGCCACGCTTACGCAGCCGATAACGGCGATGTGTACTTTGCCGTGCGCAGCGATCCCAACTATGGCCAGGTCTCGGGCCGCAACATCGACGACCTTATGGTTGGCGCGCGCATCGAGGAGAACGAGGACAAGAACGACCCGCTCGACTTTGCCCTGTGGAAGGCCGCCAAGCCCGGCGAGCCCAGCTGGCCGAGCCCCTGGGGCGAGGGCCGTCCCGGTTGGCACACCGAGTGCGCCGCTATGGTGCATCGCTACCTGGGCACTCCGATCGACATCCACGGCGGCGGCTCCGACCTTGCCTTCCCGCATCACGAGAACGAGTGCGCCCAGGCCACCTGCGCCTGGCACCAGGGCTTCTCCAACACCTGGATGCACACGGGCATGCTGCTGGTAGACGGCGAGAAGATGTCCAAGTCGCTCGGCAACTTCTTTACGCTGGCCGAGGTGCTCGAGCAGCACTCCGCTGCCGCCCTGCGCCTGCTGATGCTGCAGACGAGCTATCGCTCGCCGCTCGACTTCTCCTGGGAGCGCCTAGAGGGTGCCGAGAACTCGCTCACACGTATCGCCGGTACGGTCGAGAACCTGCGCTGGGCTGCAAGCCACGCGACGGCCGACGCCGCTGAGGCTGCCGCCGAGGCGTTTGCCGCCAAGGCCGCCGAGACCCGTGCCACCTTTAAGGAGTGCATGGACGACGACTTTAACACCGCTGGTGCCATGGGTGCCGTCTTTGGCTTTGTGACCGAGTGCAACCAGTACCTGGAGCAGGCGGGCGATGCTGCCGACAAGGCCGCCACGCTTGCCGCCGCCGATACGCTGACCGAGCTGCTCGATACGTTTGGCGTCGAGCTTCCCGAGCCCAAGGTCGAGTTGCCGCTGGGCCTGCTGGGCGTTGCCGCCGGCCTGGTCGCCTACACTGGTGACGACGTGGACGAGGCGGCTTCCAAGATTCTCGAGGCTCGCGCCGAGGCCCGTGCCGCCAAGAACTGGGATCTGGCAGATGCCATTCGCGATCAGCTCAAGGACTTGGGCCTGACGATTGAAGATACTGCCGCCGGCACCCGTATTAAGACTCTCTAATCCCTGCGGGTTTTCCAAGCACCCGACCTTGCCGTTCAAACCGTCGCTCGCGTACTCAAGTACGCGTCGCTCCTCTTTCACAGCAATCTCGGGCACTTGAAAAACCCGTACCGACCGCCCGAGCCACGGCACCTTGCCTTTCAATCGTCGGGCATGACCTCAAGGTCTATGCCCTCCTCTTTCAAGGCAATCTGCCGCACCTCGGGCGGTCGGTCTATTTGTTTCGTTTGATAGTTGTATTTAGGAGGTCGCTTTATGGCCGACAATCGCAAGCGTGCACCGCGTGGAGGCAAGCAGGCTGCTTCTGGCTCGCGTCCGATTCGCCGCAACGACCGCTCTGCCACTCCCAAGGGCCAGCGCGAGCGCTCCCAAGCCCAAGCTGCGCGTTCGCAGCGCGATCGCAACCGCGATGCTGTCCAGGTTCCCAAGGGCGAGTTTATCGAGGGACGTCGTGCTGCCGCCGAGGCCCTGCGCACTGGTTTTCCCATCAAGTGCGCGCTCATCGCCGAGGGTGGGGAGCGCGATGCTGCCCTGTCGCGCCTGGTCGACGACCTCAACGCCGCGGGCGTCCGCATTAAGTATGTGCAGCGCGCGCAGCTCGACGCACTGTCGAGCCATGGCGCTCACCAGGGCATTGCGCTCGAGGTTGGCAACTTCCCCTATGCCGATGTCGCCGATATTCTCGACCGTGCGGGCGACGGTCCGGCGCTCGTCATCGTACTCGACCATGTGACTGACGACGGCAACTTTGGCGCCATCGTGCGCTCCGCCGAGGTCGTGGGCGCCGCGGGCGTCGTCATCGCCAACAAGCGTGCCGCCGGCGTGACCGTGGGCAGCTACAAGACCTCAGCCGGTGCCGTCATGCATCTGCCTATCGCGCAGGTTCCCAATATCGCCCGTGCACTCGATGACCTCAAGGCCGCTGGCTTTTGGGTTGGCGGTGCCTCCGAGCACGCCGAAGGCAATTGCTGGGATGCTCCCTTCGAGGGTCGCGTGGCGCTCGTCATGGGGTCCGAGGGCGATGGCATCTCGCGCCTGGTGCTCGAGAAATGCGACTTTTTGACCAAGCTTCCCCAGCGCGGCATGACCGAGAGCCTCAATGTTGCCCAGGCGACCACGGCGCTGTGCTTTGAGTGGCTGCGCCGCAACGCCGGCGAGCTCATGGGGGAGGAGTAGCGCATGTCCAAGAAGAACCGTGCCAAGTCCAAGGCCAAGCGCTTTGGCGAAGGCTCGGCCAAGCCGATTGTCTCGGCTGCGACCTACGGTGTGGGCGGCAATGCGTTTGCACAGGCCATCGCCGATCCGGTCTCGACGGTGCACTCCAATAAGCCCGAGCTGCTGGTGGTCGACGGCTACAACGTGATCCACTGCACGCCGCGCTACGAAAAGCTCGTCTACGACCATTCCGACGATCCATACTCCAACGATGTTCACGATATGGCGCGTACCGCACTCATCAACGACGTCGCCGCCTTTGCCCAGGGCCGCTACGAGGCCGTGATCGTGTTCGACGGCGCGGGCAATATCTCCAGCGAGCGCCCCAACCTGCCGGCCCGCGGCGTGCGCATCGAGTTTTCGCCGACGGGCGTCTCTGCCGATACCGTGGTGCAGAAGCTCTGCATCGAGGCACGTGAGGAGGGCCGCGCGTGCTCCGTGGTATCGAGTGACGGCACAATTCAAGCCGTCGTCATGGGCAAGGGTGTCACGCGTATCTCGAGCCGCATGCTGGTGGACGAGATCAAGCAGATCGATAACGACGTTCACGAGGCAGAGGAAGCTCCGCAGATCAAGATGACTCTGGGCAGTCGCCTGAGCCCCGATGCCCTGGCCAAGCTCAAGGCCCTGCGCGGGAGGTAGGGGAGTTGGCGGGGCAATGCTGTCTTGCTAACTCCATTCAGCGATGTCGATCATTCTTTCGAGGCGCCACGTTAGCGCCTCTTTTAGATAAGGCAGTCTCGCTGCTAGGGCATCGTTTTTAGACAGAATCTCGATTGTCTCGTCAACGAAGCCTTCGAGTTTGTCTCCATCGAACCAGCCCATGTCCTCGACGAGCAACATTTGTTTGGCGGGGCGTGAATGAAATTGTGCACTGGTAAAACTGTGCTCTCCCGCCCTAAGCTCCTCTAGTGATATGTTGCACCAGAGTGATGAGCCCGAATCGAAGATGGGGGCTGGTCTGCAGACCAGTGAGTTGACGTTTCGCACGAGGCCGAAGTTGCGCCAATGACGGTCGTAGTTGGCAATGATGTCATCGCATACGATCATGCGGTCAAGGGCATCCTTGACGCCTGTCACCCCGAGCTCCTCGCAGTTTGCTACGTATCGCTCGTAGTCGGTTAGTCGTTCACCTGCGTTTGCGTACTGGTTTACATAGAACGCAGGGACATACTCTTCTTCATCAGTTAAGAAGACATCGCATATGCTCAGGGCGGAAGTGCCCGTGCCCTCGAGCGAGTAAGGTACAAAATCGCTGGCGTTTAGGATGCGACGATGGAGCGCGGTCGCCACCAGCTCGTTATAAGGTTCCTGGTTCAGGTGCGCTCCTGCCTTATGCAGAATTCGACGTCCGCCCTTGCATGTCCAGTACTTTTGAAGATTGCCGTCCGAGGTGTTGTCAGGCTTTGCGGCAGCTGCCTTGCCCTCTGGGGCGAAGGACGCGATGGACAGAGAGACGTCGTCAAAAGCATTATTGAAGAAGTTAATATCTTCCCACGCGAGACCGGAGCCTTGGGGTCTAATCCAATACTGGTCGGATAAGGAGAGGCCGAGATTTCGCTGTACGAGTTCATCGGGAACATCGACTGCGGCTTCTGCAAGCAGGGAGGCTAGCCCAATGCGTGCGAGCGGGATACCGCGGCCGCGCCACCAGATGCGGAAGGAGTCGAGCGATATGGGACTATTAGGGCCAAATACTCCAATAGGGGCGTGGGCACGATCGACGTCGGCGCCGATGTGGGTAAAGTCTTTTCGCGATGTGCTGTAGACCAGCTGAGCGACTTCGTGTGTGCGATTCATGAGGGTGAATGCGATCTCGCTCTTACCGTGGCCGCGGCGGGGACGTCCCCCCGTTTTGGTCACGGAACGGAGTCGCGTGTCGACGCTGTCTTTGTCGATGAGCCATACACCAGAAGCCTTGCGGGCCTCAAGTGCTCCGTTTATTATGAGCTCTTGCACCCTGCGCGGGGTGATGTCGAGTAGCTCTGCAGCTTCCTTCGTGGTCAACATCGCGAAACCCTTCGTCAGAACGAATAGTTTTATCTATTCCATTGTAATTAAAACTATTCGTTCTGACGAATGGTTTTAAGATTGAGGGCGAACTGACAGAAATGAACGGGCCTGGTACCTGTTGTTGCTGGATTTTGCATATTTGTATAACGCCGTGCGGTCTGTTGCGCCTCGTCCGCAATTCCTTTATTCTTAACAGGCTTCGCGCGAAAGCGCCAAGTGTGCCAGTGTGGCGCAACGGTAGCGCAACTGATTTGTAATCAGTGGGTTGCAGGTTCGATTCCTGTCACTGGCTCCATGAGAGTTTCGGGCTCTGTCTCTATATGGGACAGAGCCCGTTTCTATTTGGGTGGTGCGCCATCGGGTTAGCGCCCATCCCGTTTTTGGTTTGTCTCGTCCTCCAGTTTGTCTAAATCTGTAACACCAAGACCGATATTTGGCATCTAACTGTTACAGATTGAGATGAAACTTAGGGTGTTTTAGGAATATCTTGATCTGTAACATGTAGAAGCGGAATAGGCCTCTTGCTGTTACAGATCGAGACAAGGGCGGGTGCGGACCTGGATGTTCTGCTCGAGCGTGGATTTCTGGACACGCGAGAGAAGAAAATCTTCCGACCGGAGAACGAGCGTGGATAATTAACTTGGATAGGGAGCTAAGGTAAACACCGATTGTCTATCGAAGGCTTTAGAAACAACGACCCCGATTTCATTGTGGAATCGGGGTCGTTTGTGCCTGAGGAATCCGAATGGATTAATCGAGCTCCTAAGGGACTTCTTGGGTTCTTGCTAATGGTCTGCCGAGGATGTCCCCAATGCAAGCAGCGGGCATCTACTCAATATAGTTGGGATTTTTCTTGATGATCACGCGTGCAGCGATGAACGAGACGACGATGGCGATGACGGCGACAACGCACGCCAGTACGAAGTTGCCCATGGATCCATCGGGAGCGATAAAGATCAGCGCAGAAAGAAGACCGGGGCATGCTCCCGCAACATACTCCTTCAGGACGAAGATACCTGCAGGGAGTCCCGCGCAGAGGGCGCCGATTGCCGTGCCGACAAGCAGGCGGGGACGCTCGATGAGGCAGCCGTAAAATGCGGGCTCAGTTACGCCACAGAGTGCGGTGACGGCAACCGTGGTGACCATACCTCTCTTCTCCTTGTTGCCTTTCATTGCAGTTGCCAAGGCGAGACTCGTGCCGCCAATGCAGAGGTTTGAGATGAAGCCAAAGATGATGGGCGCCCAGCCGAGCTGCGCCAAGCTCGTAACTTCGATCGCGATGTAGGCCTTATCAAGACCGAGCATGACAAAATAGGGGTTAAGGGCTGCAAGGATTGGAGTAGCGATAAATGCCACGTTATCCATGAGCCACGTGGCGGCATCACTCAGCGCGTAGCCCATCATGCTGCCGGCGGGGCCGAGGATAATCAGCTCAACAGGCACGACGATGAACATGGTGAGCAGCGGCTTCAAGAACAGTTTGGTAATGTCGGGGATGATTTTCTGAAGACCGCGATCAACAAAGTACATGAACACAACGCCCAGTACGATTGGCACCACCGTGCTCGAGTAGTCATTCGTCGGGATGGGGATGCCAGGAAAGTCGAGACCCTCAGCACCGCTAATAGACGAGCTAATCATGATTGCGCCCAGCAGTGCGCCCATGATAGGCTGCATCTTCATGACGGCGGCGAGCTGATAGCCGAGGTAAACGGGCAGGAAGCTAAATGAGGCGCTGAAGATCGCCAGCAGAACCTGGGCGGTTCCGCTATCGGTGCTCAATCCACAATAATTGACCAGGAGATTCTTGATCGAAAGAATGAGTCCGCCAACGATGAGCGCCGGGACGATGGGCATGAATACCTGTGCAGAGACGTTCCCGAATTTCTCAATCAAGCCCATGGCGGTGTTACCGCTTTTAATGCCTTCTGCAAGGTCTTTGGCGGTTTGGGCATCGTCGGCAACCGTGCCACCGCCGACTTCGATTCCCGCGAAGTCGAGGAAGTCGTTGTAAGCCTCGGTGACGTTGGGGCCGATGATCACCTGAAGCTGGCCACCGCTGACTACTGCCCCGAGCGCCTGGTCGGCCGATTTGGCGAGCTGGAGATCGATGATCGAGGTGTCTCGTGCGTCGATGCGAAGGCGCGTCGCACAATGAGTTACCGATGTAATGTTCTCTTTGCCGCCAACAGCCTTTAGGACTGTTTCGGACATTGCCTGATATTTCATCTCTTTCTCCTAACCTTCCTGCTCCTGATACTTCGAGATAAGGTCTCGGTACCAATACCAGCTCTTTTTGGGGGTGCGCTCCAGATTGTTCTCGAAGTCGATATGGACAAGTCCGTATCGTTTTTCGTAGCCGTTGATCCAGCTATACAGATCCATCGTCGACCAGAGGTAGTAGCCCTCAACGCGCGCGCCGTCGCGCTTAGCCCTCATCATGTGCTCGATGAACTGGCCCAGAAGCTCGATGCGGTCATCATCGTGGATCATTCCGTCTGCGTCTGGTTGCTCATAGGCGCCATGTCCGTTTTCCGTAATAAAGATGCGGGGCGCGTCATAGCGCTCGTGGACATCCATGATGGTTGAATACATGCAACTTGGGAGTATTTCGCGACCCCATTTATTGCGGGGAACATTGTTGTCGCGGGCGCTTTCGAACAAGGGCGCGATACATTTTCCTTCGACCTTTTTGCTTGCACCGCCCTTGTTGTTTGCCGAAACGGCAAGCTCTCCGCCGTGCCAGTCGGTTACATACTCTCGGCAATACACGTTGAGTCCAATAAAATCGACTTTACCGTCTCTGAATTCTTCTACGTCATTTGGGGATCGATAGAGCGAGACGCCAAGTTTTTCAAGGATTTCGTCCATTTCTGGCGGCAGTTGACCCTGAAGCGCTGGTGCCAGAATCATGCGATTGGCGAAAAAGTCTGCGTATCGAAATACGTCATCAGGGTGCTCGGTTGCCGGGTCGAGTTCGACAACGCCGCCATCGTGGACGGCGCCGATGATGCCGTCGTAGCCCATTTGACGATATGCTCGGACTGCGAGTGCGCTTGCGCGCATCAGGTTGTATTGAAACTGCATGTACGACTGAACGTCGAGCGATCGATTGGGGGGATAGTTGCCCAACATGTTTACGCAGTAGCTGTAGAAATGCGGCTCGTTAACGGTAGCCCAGATTTTGACGCGGTCTCCAAAGCGCTCAAAGCAAATCTTGGCGTATTTGCAGAACCACTCTGCCATGTCATTGTTCAGCCATCCGCCTTTGCAAGCAAGCGTGAATGGCAGATCGTAATGGAACAGCGTAACGTTGGGCTCTATGCCATTTTCGAGGCAGCAATCAATAACCCGATTATAAAAATCGATACCCTCTTCATTCACTTCGCCGATACCCGTGGGGATGATTCGACTCCATGAAAGAGAGAAGCGATAGGTGTTTTGTCCGCCTTCTTTCATCATGCGGATATCTTCTTCATAGCGATGGTAGAAGTCGCAAGATACATCACCGTCAACATGGTTGATGTTCTTATTGCTTGTGTGGCTAAAGAAATCCCACTCGCCAAGGCCTTTGCCGTCTTCGTTCCAGGCACCCTCGCACTGATAAGACGCCGTGGCGGAACCCCAGAGAAACGGCATGTTGTTCACGTTGCCCATGAATCCCCTTTCCATCATTCAACACGGTGGATACGTGTGACGGAATTACGATTAAGATGACGTCAACTGATTTGAATCATAGGAGAACGACCAAAGCTGTTTGATTCAATAAATGAACCATGATTTCGAGGAGAGCGGAAAGAGGAATCACGTGAATATCAATGACTTCGATGTGCTCAATCGCATTAGCTCCATCATCAACAGCGAGTTTGGGTCAAACGATGCCGCCATCGCTCGATATCTCATCACTCACATTAGGCGTTCGAGCGAAATCAATGTTGCCGCAATAACCCGCGATGCATTCGTGACCCGTTCTGCTGTTCGTCGTTTCTGCAATCGCTTGGGCTACCAGTCTCTTAGCGATTTGAAAGAATCATTTACTCAATCAGTCTTTCCAAGCGACTTAAGCCATCGAGAGGAGGAATTTGGCTACGAGGAGTACAGGGCAGAGCTCGACGTTCGCATGATCGAGATGTTCGCTGAGGTCGAAAGCGGCGTGTCCGATATCGCTATTAAGCACCTTGCCGACGAAATTGATGGCCATAAAAACGTTGAAATCTGGTGCACCAATAATGTGAGCGCCAATCTCGTACGATTTCAGCAGGAAATGTTTTATGCGGGCAAGATAGTTCGCATAGTTGCTGGGGCTAACGTCGCGGAATTGAAAAACATGGGAGACGCTTCGCAGTCATTGATAATTCTCGTATCGGTCTCCGGGCTATTTGTGTCACAGGCGCGTGAGTATCTTGACTGCCGTTCGGGCAGGAAGATTCTAATTACTGCGTTTAGCAACGATGACAAATCGAGGTCTTTTGACCGTGTATATCGTCTTGGTAATGCGGGAAACGGAATTGACCGACTCGGCGTTTATTCGAAATACGCCATGACTTATTTCTTCGACTTGCTATCGTCGTGTTACTTGAGTCGCTACCCCTGCACCAAGGGGGAGCCGCTCTATGGGTCTACTTTGGCCTGGCCCGAGTAGTTGCGGCTCTTTAGTTCTCCCGCCTGGAGAATGAGCGTGGATAATCTGCCACTTTGGGTTCGAAGCCGTGCTAAAAGAGGGAGATTATCCACGCTCGATTTCAAACGGGAGATAATCCACACTCGTCCGTGCCGGAAAAGCTCGATCGCGACCTATGTAATAGTGCGAGAGGGTCGTTATCGAAGGTCGATGCTGTAGGCGTACTCCACCGTGCCAAAGTGTTCCCTTGGGAAATGTCACCAGCGTAGCGAAATCCACCGCCCTTCATATCTAAACTCAACAAAAACGCAGGTCAAAGGCATATAGATACGCCCGGCACCGTGTATCTAGAGGTTTTCGTTGACAGCCCCCAAGGTTGCATCGTATTATCTTTTTCGTTCGCGGGGGCGGCGGTCCAAAAGACCAAAGAACCTGCGGATACTTGAACGATTGGGAGTTTGCCCGAGTGGTTAATGGGGACGGGCTGTAAACCCGTTGGCTCTGCCTACATAGGTTCGAATCCTATAGCTCCCACCCGTCAAGTGCCTGTATAGCTCAGTCGGTAGAGCACTTCGTTGGTAACGAAGAGGTCACCAGTTCAAGTCTGGTTGCAGGCTCCATCCGGCGGTGTAGCTCAGTTGGTTAGAGCACACGGTTCATACCCGTGGCGTCACTGGTTCGAATCCAGTCACCGCTACCATAGGTAACACGGTGGCTTCTCAATAGTATGTTGAGAGGCCACTATGGTATAAAGGCAAAGTCCCGTCCGGGGACGACCTGTTAAGAGGAGGGCTTTATGGCCAAAGAGAAGTTTGAGCGCACTAAGCCGCATGTTAACATCGGCACCATTGGTCACGTCGACCACGGCAAGACCACGCTGACCGCCGCCATCACCAAGGTTCTCTCTGAGACCGAGGGCTGCAAGGCTGACTTCACTGCGTTCGAGAACATCGACAAGGCTCCCGAGGAGCGCGAGCGCGGCATTACGATCTCCGTCTCCCACGTTGAGTACGAGACTGCTGCCCGTCACTACGCTCACGTTGACTGCCCGGGCCACGCTGACTACGTCAAGAACATGATCTCCGGCGCTGCTCAGATGGACGGCGCTATCCTGGTCATCGCCGCTACCGACGGCCCCATGGCTCAGACTCGCGAGCACATCCTGCTCGCCCGTCAGGTCGGCGTCCCCTACATCGTCGTCTTCCTGAACAAGTGCGACATGGTCGACGATGACGAGCTCATCGACCTCGTCGAGATGGAGACCCGTGAGCTCCTCTCCGAGTACGATTTCCCCGGCGACGATATCCCCGTCATCCGTGGTTCCGCTCTGGGCGCTCTCGAGGGCGACGCCAAGTGGATGGACGCCATTCGCGAGCTCATGAAGGCCGTCGACGAGTACATCCCGACGCCTGCTCGTAACAACGACCTCCCGTTCCTGATGGCCGTTGAGGACGTTATGACCATCTCCGGCCGTGGTACCGTTGCTACCGGCCGTGTCGAGCGCGGTGAGCTCAAGCTCAACGAGCCCGTCGAGATCGTCGGCATCAAGGATACCCAGAACACCGTCGTTACCGGTATCGAGATGTTCCGTAAGTCCATGGACTTCTGCGAGGCTGGCGACAACGTCGGTCTGCTGCTCCGCGGCATCAAGCGCGAGGACATCGAGCGCGGCCAGGTTCTCTGCAAGCCCGGTTCGGTTACCCCGCACACCAAGTTCACCGGCGAGATCTACGTTCTGACCAAGGAGGAGGGCGGTCGTCACACCCCGTTCTTCGATGGTTATCGTCCTCAGTTCTACTTCCGTACCACCGACGTTACCGGTACGGTCAAGCTGCCCGAGGGCACCGAGATGGCTATGCCTGGTGACCACATCACCATCGAGGGCGACCTCATTCACCCGATCGCCATGGAGGAGGGCCTGCGCTTCGCTATCCGCGAGGGTGGCCACACCGTCGGTTCGGGCATCGTCTCCACGATCATTGAGTAAATTAGCTCTTTGATATAGCTGACTTAGAGAACCCGGCACTTATAGGGTGCCGGGTTCTTTTCTACGCGGGGCTTGTTCCCTGCCGATTGCGCTTCGCTCGCCCTTAAGCCGAGCGTGAGGGATCGATTAGATCTCGCTGGCTTCATTGATGTGTTCCAAATATGAATGGATCCAGCGAGAACCAATTGATTCGAGGTTTTCATTGACAGCACTTACATAGAGCTGATAAAGTACCATCTCGTGCCCGTACGGGGCGGATATGAAAGGTTCAGGATACATGCGTACTCTAGTTACTCTTGCGTGCACTGAGTGCAAGCGCCGCAACTATACGACCACCAAGAACAAGGCGAACATGCCTGATCGTATGGAGATCAAGAAGTATTGCCCCTGGTGCCGTCATCACACGCTGCACAAAGAGACTCGCTAGTCTCTAGTCACATACGCCAGTAGTTCAATTGGTAGAGCATCGGTCTCCAAAACCGAGTGTTGAGGGTTCGAGTCCTTCCTGGCGTGCCAGTCATTATTCCGTAAGCTCCCAATTGGGGGCTTACGGTTTACTCATGTATAAGCGCATTGCGCGGAGGTAACCCAAATGGCCAACAAGAAGAACAAGAAGAAGGCTCAGCAGCCGGCACCTGCCAACAACGCTGCCGCCAACTCCAAGGTTGAGGCCAAGAAGGCCGTTGCCAAGAAGAACGAGAAGGCTGCGAAGTCCAAGAAGAACGAGAAGCCTGGTTTCTTCGCCCGCACCAAGAAGTATTTCGCTTCGGTCAAGTCCGAGATGAAGCGTGTCACGTGGCCCGATAAGAAGGAGCTCGTGAACTACTCGGTCGTCGTTTGCGCTTCTCTGATCGTCGTCGGCGTCGTCATCGCTCTGCTCGATGCTGGCTTTGGCGAGGCTCTTGCTCTGTTCTCTGGATTGAGGGGCTAAACCATGTCTAAGCGTTGGTACGTCGTTCACACTTACTCTGGATACGAGAACCGCGTTAAGTCCGATCTCGAGCATCGCATCGAGACTATGGGCATGCAGGACCGTATCTTTGATATCGAGATTCCTATGGAGCGCGTCACCGAGATTAAAGAGGGTGGCAAGCGTGAGACCAAGGATTCCAAGATCTTCCCGGGTTATGTCCTGGTCCGCATGGAGATGGATGACGATGCATGGACGTGTGTTCGCAACACGCCCGGCGTCACCGGTTTCCTGGGCGGCAACGGCAAGCCCGCTCCGCTTTCCCGCGACGAGTACAATAAGATGACTCGTCGTCCCGGTAAGGGCGATTCGCCCAAGCGCACCTCGGTTGATATTGAGGTCGGCACGTCCGTCCGCGTCACCGATGGCCCGCTTACCGACTTTGATGGCAAGGTCTCCGAGGTTAACACCGAGGCTGGCAAGCTCAAGGTCACGCTGATGATCTTTGGCCGCGAGACGCCGGTTGAGCTCGACTTTAACCAGGTCGCTGTCATCGCTTAAGTTTTCGTCCGTTCGCGCGAGCGTGCTTCTTCTGTGACTGCTCATCTCAGGAGTGCTTCTAACACGTGCGTGCTTACGATATAGCAAGTACTTCACACTCGTGATTCGAAAGGAATGACCATGGCTGAGAAGAAGGTTGCCAACGTCATTAAGCTCCAGATTCCTGCTGGTGCAGCTAACCCCGCTCCTCCCGTCGGCCCCGCCCTGGGTGCTGCTGGCGTGAACATCATGCAGTTCTGCCAGGCCTTTAACGCCGAGACGCAGGACAAGAAGGGCGACATTATCCCCGTTGAGATCTCTGTCTACGAGGACAAGTCCTTCTCCTTCATCACCAAGACCCCGCCGGCGGCTCACCTCATCAAGAAGGAGCTGAACCTCAAGTCTGGTTCCGCTAAGCCGCAGGCCGACAAGGTTGGTCAGCTCTCCCAGGAGCAGCTCACCAAGATCGCCGAGATCAAGATGCCGGACCTCAATGCCAACGACATTGACGCCGCCAAGAAGATCATCGCCGGTACCGCCCGCTCCATGGGCGTCACCATCGCTGAGTAGCGATTTCTTTAGGTAATGACGGGTGCTCCGATCGGGGCGCCCGTTATATGTGTGCAATAGGGCACACGATACGATGTGGGAGGGCATAAGCCCGTTTAACCACAGGAGGTAATGCACATGGCTAAGCATGGTAAGAGCTATAACGCCGCTGCCGAGAAGATCGACCGCGCAGCGCTCTACACCCCCCTTCAGGCTGTCAAGCTCATCAAGGAGCTCGACACCGCCAAGTTCGACGAGACCGTCGAGGCCCACTTCCGTCTGGGCATCGATACTCGTAAGGCTGACCAGAACATCCGTGGTTCCATCTCCCTGCCCCACGGCACCGGCAAGACCGTTCGTGTTGCCGTCTTCGCTGAGGGCGAGAAGGCTCGCGAGGCCGAGGCTGCCGGCGCCGACATCATCGGTTCCGACGAGCTCGTTGCCCAGATCCAGAAGGGCGAGATCAACTTCGACGCCGCTATCGCTACGCCGAACATGATGGCCAAGGTCGGCCGCATCGGTAAGATCCTTGGTCCCCGTGGCCTCATGCCGAACCCCAAGCTCGGCACCGTGACCATGGACGTCGCCAAGATGGTCTCCGAGCTCAAGGCCGGTCGCGTTGAGTATCGCGCCGATCGCTACGGCATCTGCCACGTGCCCCTGGGCAAGAAGTCTTTCTCTGAGCAGCAGGTCGTCGAGAACTACGCTGCCCTGTACACCGAGATCCTGCGCGTCAAGCCCTCTTCTGCTAAGGGCAAGTACGTCAAGTCCATCTCCGTGTCTTCCACCATGGGCCCTGGCGTCAAGGTCGATCCCGCTGTCCAGCGTGACTTCCTGGCTGAGTAGCTGCTAGTTACTGCCTGAGCAAAGCAAGCATTGCTAAAGAAACCCGGTTCTGCCTCGTACAGGCCCGGGTTTCTTGCTATCTCGGGCCAAAACCACCACAAAGGGGACAGGCACTTCGTGGTGGTTTTGGCACTTTGGCGTCAATGTTATGGCATCGCAGCGAGCCGGTTCCAAGTGCCCCAGGTCGCCCCGAAAGAGGAGCGACGCGTACTTTGGTACGCGAGCGACGGCTTGAGGGGCGAGATGGGGTGCTTGGGGCCGGCGCAGCGTCAAGCCTTAAAGGTGGTTACCAGGGGGTTCTGGCGGTAGAGGACTCGATGGCCTCGTGGCGCTTGAGCTCGCGGCGCATGGTTTGCGAATTGAGCCAGGCTGCCTGCCAGCCACGGATAGGGTAGTGCGCTTCGTCAAGTTCAAACTGCGTATAGCCGCAGGCGTTGATGATTGTTGCCCCGCATGCATGCCGACGCTCACGCTGAAAGTCGTGGCCATAGCATTGGTGCACATGCCCGTGCACCATGTAGTCGGGATTCCAGGACTCGAGCGCTGTGTTAAAGCATTCGAATCCTCGATGTGGCAGATCATCCAGATCGCCCACGCCGGCGGCGGGTGCATGGGTGAGCAAGATGTCGCAGCCGCCGACCATCCTGATTTTACGCGACAGCTTGCGCATGCGCTTGGCCATCTCGCGCTCGGTGTACATGTTGGCACCGTCTCGATAGCGCATGGAGCCGCCAAGCCCCGCAATGCGGACGCCGCGATACACGTACACGGTGTCTTCGACGCAGATGCATCCACCCGGTGCATGACGTGCATAGCGGTCATCGTGGTTGCCGCGCACGTAGATGAGCGGCTTGTTGATGACGGTGACCAAAAACTCAAGATAGTCCGGGTCCAGATCGCCAGCTGACAAAATCAGGTCAACACCCTCAAAGCGTTCCTTGTGAAAACACTCCCAAAGGCATCGTTCTTCTGTATCGGCTATGGCAAGGATCTTCATAGGGCGCGGACCTTCGGCTCATCGCTGGGCTGCGGAATGGTGCCCACCACGTTGTCGGCCAGCCAGTTCATCTCGACAATCTGCGTGCTCGGCAATGGGGGAAAACCCTCGATCTGCACCACGCCGTCTTGGCTATGGAGTTCGCCGCCAAATGGATTGATGGAGCCCTCGACGATGCCATTGCGGAGCAGCTGAACAAGCTTGCGCGTCTGATAAGGCAGGCCCGGAGCGTAGCGAATGTCGATAACGCCCGAGCTCATACCATACCAGTAGTTGACGGCGCGAACCTGGCTATCGTCACTGGTCTCATCCCAGGTGCCATGCAGCAGGCTTCGCACGATAAGCTCGTAGTATCGACCCCAGTTCCATACCGGCATGGCGATGCCGACGACCTTGCCATCGACCAGGCGGTGAAGTCCGTAGGCCGTGGGGTCTTCGAGCGACTTTGACATGTCGGCGCCGGTCATAACACTCACGCCTTCGCGGCACATGGCCTCGGCAAGACCGCCGGCGGGCACATCGCCCCAGGTGAGGATTACCTGCGCGCGAGGGTCGAGCAGCGAGGCGCCGATGGCAAAGGCGTTGATCTCGCTGAGCGCGCCCGAGGCGAAGACCGACGCGTGGTAACCGATGCGGTGGTTGTCCGCCATGCTGGCGGCAAGGGCGCCCAGGAGGAACTTGGCCTCGTACATTTTGCCAAAGTACGAACGGACGCTTTGGTGGGGAAGGCCGATAGAGCAGTTGAGGAATCGTACCTGGGGATACTCGACGGCAGCCCTGAGCGTGTATTCCATCAGGCGGTGCGAGGTCGAGAAGATGACGTTAGCTCCATGTTTGACAGCCGTTTCCACGGCGGCGTAGAACACGTCCGGATTGTGGCAGTTCTCGAATGCCTCGGTGCGCACGATGCCGCCAAAGTGATCGTCGAGATACTGGCGTCCTTGGTCGTGCAGGCTGTCCCAGCTCGACGTGGCGCAGGGGAATTCATGGATAAAGGCGATGCGCAGGGGGTTGGCCGCCGAATAAACGGTCTTGCCCATAAAGAAGTTGAGCACGCCGGAGGTGGACTTGGCGGGCGACTCCTCCTCATCGACGCTCGGTGCTTCGACAAGATCGACCTTGTCCTCGTCATTTTTGCCGGTGATGACCAGCTCGCGCCAGATCTTGCACAGGCGGTTTACGACGATGTCCGTCGGCGTATCCAGCAGTCGGTCCTGGTTGTACACATTGAGGTATACGAGCATTGCGTCGGCGGGTGTAATGTCCAGATGGTCGCCGCCGGCGCGAAGGTAGGCGCGCTTAAAGAGCAAGAAGGTGTGGCGCAGGTAGTCGACCTTTTTCTGCGGCCATTTTTCGATAAGGTTCTGACCGAGCATCTTGGCGAGCGTTTCGTAGCTTCCCTCACGCGAGAACTCGATCTCGTATAGGGGGCAGACGCGCCAAAACGCGCAGAACTCGCCGTACAGGCGGCTTTCGACGGAATCCCATGTGCCGGGGTAGAGACGGGTGACCTTGGCCGAAACCGTCAGGGCGTCCAGGAATTTGAGGACGCTGACGCGCTTGTTGCCTTCCTGGACATAGAACCGATGCATGAACTCGGTGACGATGATGGGGTCGCGATAGCCCTCGGTCACCTGGATGTCGTAGAGATTGGACCACTTGCGGGCGAACTCGGTGTTAAACGGCAGCAGGGGCATAAAGTTACACGAAAAGGCAGACTGACGGCCTTTGGTGACCGTGCCGACGACCATTTCGAGCGGAATGTCCCTCAGGCCGACGCTCTCTCGCTGGCCTAAGGGGAGCTGGGCAACGAGGCCGTCGAGGTCCGTAAGGTACGGGTGCTCGCTTTGGCTGATGGCGCGACGGCGTCCCTGCTCGCCGCGCTTGCGTGCTTGACGATAGGCCTCTTCCATGGTGTCTACTCCCTTAGTCGTTTAAACAACGATATGAACCATGGTACCACGATGCGAAACCACCACAAAGGTGCCTGTCCCCATTGTGGTGGTTTTAGGCGATGATGGGGGCGATGGCGCGGATACAGGCGTCGGCTGCCGTGAAGGTGGTGCTGTCGTCGCTGACGATAAAGATGATCTTGCCCTTGATGCCAAAGTCGCCGATCTCACTAAAGAGTACGTAGGGCTCCTTGTCAAAGCCCGAGATGGGAAGCACGGCGGCCTTGGTGACGTCGGTGAGCTCATCTGCCAGCGCGTCCAGTGAAGCCCACTTGGACGTGTCCTTGACCGCGACGGGCACGGCAACGCGCCCAAAGGGCATGAGGTGCACGAGCGTGTTCTTGGAGATGTTGGAGTTGGGGACGATGATGGTCTGCCCGCAGGCGTCCTCGATGGTCGTATGGCGCCAGGTGATGTCTTGGACCACGCCCGAAACGCCGCCGACCTCGATATTGTCGCCGGGCTTGATGATGCCCATAAACGTCACCTGCATGCCGCCGATGAGGTTTGAAAGCGTGTCCTGAAAGCCGAGCGAGATGGCGATGCCGCCGACGCCAAGAGCGGCGACGAGAGCGTTTGCGTTAATGCCAAAGCAGTTGTCGAGGATAAAACTGCCGCCGATCGTCCATATGACGGCGCGCGCGATGTTGATGAAGATGCTGGATGAAGGGAGTGGGTTATCGTCGCGGTTAAGCAGGTGGCGCAGGGTCTTGGACGCGACCTTGGCGGCAACGGCGGTGCCGATAGCCAAGATACCTGCCCAGATGATGTTGTGGACCCATCGTTGTGCAAAGAAATGAAGAATTGGCTCAAACAATTCCATGTAGGGAAACCTCCTCATGATCGTTCAACCATGATACCCAACAAGAAGCCCGTCCGATCAAATTCGGACAGGCTTCTTGGTGGGTATAAGGTTTGCACGGCGGGGAAGAGATCTTCTCAAGGCAGTTTCCTTAGTTCTTGACCAGTGGTCCCTGCTGACGCTGGATTATCGACATGATATGCGAAAACCGCCGCAAGGGCGCCTGTCCCTTTGCGGCGGTTTTGACGTTTGTGCAGATAAAACCTGCCAAAATAAACCTGTCCCTCTTTGGCAGGTTTTAGCTCAGCAGCATGCGGTCGTTGGCGAGCTCGCCGCCCGAGACCTCCTCGAACTTCTGGAGCAGGTCGGCGACGGTGAGCGACTTTTTCTCGTCGCCGGCCACGTCGTAGATCACATGGCCCTCGTGCATCATGATCAGACGGTTGCCCAGACGGATGGCGTCGTTCATGTTGTGCGTGACCATGAGCGTGGTCAGGTGGTTCTCGTCGACGATCTCCTCGGTCAGGTTGAGCACCTTAGAAGCCGTCTTGGGGTCGAGGGCCGCGGTGTGCTCGTCGAGCAGCAGCAGGCGTGGCTTGGTGAGCGTGGCCATCAGCAGGGTGAGTGCCTGGCGCTGGCCGCCCGAGAGCAGGCCGACCTTGGCGTTGAGGCGCGTGTCCAGACCAAGGTCCAGGCGTTTGAGCAGCTCAATGTACTCGTCCTTCTCGGCCTTGGTGACGCCCCACGAAAGACCGCGACGCTGGCCGCGGCGCTTGGCGAGGGCCAGGTTCTCGGCAATCTGCATGTCGGCTGCGGTGCCGCGCATGGGGTCCTGGAACACTCGGCCCAGGTACTTGGCGCGCTGCGACTCGCTCAGACGCGAGATATCGGTGCCGTCAAGCTCAATAACGCCCGAATCGAGCGGATACACGCCGGCGATCATGTTGAGCAGCGTGGACTTGCCGGCGCCGTTGCCGCCGATCACGGTTACAAAGTCGCCGTCGTTAAGGGTGAGATCGACGCCGGTGAGTGCGCGCTTCTCGGTGACGGTGCCCTTGTTAAAGGTCTTTTTGACGTGCGAGAGCTTAAGCATCTGCCTCATCTCCCTTCGTATAGGAGCTGCGGAGCTTGTAGCGCTCCCAAACCACGGGCACGCACAGGGCCACGGCAACGATCACGGCGGAGAGCAGCTTCATGTCGTTGGCATCCATGCCCAGCTGCAGCACGATGGCGCGAATGAGGAAGTACACCACGGAGCCAAAGACTGCAGAGGCAAGACGGACGGAGAACTGCGTGAGACCGCCGGGCAGCAGGCGGCCGAGCACCTCGCCGATAACAATGGCGGCAAGACCGATAACGATGGCGCCGGTGCCCATGCCAATGTCAGCGTACTTCTGGCTCTGGCAGATGAGCGCACCCGAAAGGCCGATAAGGGCGTTAGAGAGCACGAGGGCGATCATCTTGGTGGAGTTGGTGTTGACGCCCAGGGCGCGGATCATGTACTCGTTGTTGCCGGTGGCACGCAGCGCCGAGCCGATCTCGGTGCCAAAGAACCAGTACAGGATGGCGACGATGGCCACGGCCAGCACAATGCCAAGGATAATGGCAACAGTGGACTGCGGCAGGCCCGTCATGTGGCTGACGGATGAGAAGATGGTGCCCTTGGCAAGGATGGGCGTGTTGGATTTGCCCATGATGCGCAGGTTGATGGACCACAGACTGATTTGCGTAAGGATTCCGGCGAGGATTGCGGGAATCTCAAAGACGGTGGTCAAGATACCCGTGACGGCGCCGGCGATGGCGCCGGCGCACATGCCGGCCAGCACGGCGATCAAGGGGTCGACGTTATTGTTGACAATGAGCACGGCGCAAACGCAGCCGCCGAGGGCAAAGCTGCCGTCGCAGGTCATATCGGGGATGTCGAGCAGGCGGAACGTGATAAACACGCCAAGCACCATAATGCCCCAGAGGACACCCTGGGAAACGGCGCCCTGCAATGCAATGAGCATGCTTCATACCTCCTAGGATAGGGTAGACACGTGATTTTCCATAATAGCGGTAACAATGCATAAAAGAGCTGCGGACGGATGTTTTGTCTCATCCGAAACAAGCAGGGCGAACGCCGGTCTTTGACGTCCGCCCCTGTGGCTCAGATATTGAATAGCACGGCAACGGCGCGAGTATGGGCCCTAGGCACATCGCCGCGCATGCCGCTACGCGTCCAGAGCGGAAAGGTCGATGCCCAGGGCCTCGGCCATCTCGTCGTTCTTGACGACGACCAGGTCCTTGCTCGAGAGGTGCTTGATCGGCATATCCTCGGGCTTGGCCTCGCCCTTCAGGATCTTGACGGCCATCTCGCCCGCGGCATAGCCCAGGTCCTCGTAGTTGATGGAGAGGGTGAACAGACCGCCGGTCTTGCACATGCCCTCCTCGCCGGTCACGAAGGGGAGCTTGTTCTCCTTGCAGATCTGGCCGACCTGCGAGGCACCCGCGGCGATGGTGTTGTCGGTGGGGGAGTACAGCGCGTCGACCTTGCCCACGGCAGACTCGACGACAGACTGAATCTCGTTGGAGCTCGAGACGGTGAAGTCAGTGTACTCGAGGCCTAGCTTGTCGAGCTCCTTCTTGGCGGCCTTGATCTGGACGTCGGAGTTGGACTCGGCGGTGCAGTAGAGCAAGCCGACCTTCTTAACGTCGGGCAGGACCTTCTGCATCATCTCGAGCTGCTCGGCGACCGGGGTGAGGTCGGAAGCGCCCGTGACGTTGGTACCGGGCTTGTCGTTGTCCTGGACCAGGCCGGAAGCGGCGTAGTCGGTGATGGCGCAGCCAACGATGGGGATATCGGCGGTGGCACCGGCGGCAGCCTGCGCGGCGGGCGTAGCGATGGCATAGATCAGGTTGACGCCGTCGCCTACGAACTTGTCGGCAATGGACTTACACGTGGACTGGTCGTTCTGGGCGTTCTTCTGGTCGATCTTGACCTTGAGACCGCTCTTCTTGATGGCCTTGACAAAGCCGTCGTTGGCGGCATCGAGCGCGGAGTGCTCGGTAAGCTGCAGAACGCCGATGGTGTAGTCGGAACCGGCGGCAGCGGAGCCGGAACCAGAGTTGCCGCCGCATCCGGCGAGCGGAGCGAGCGCGAGCAGGCCAGCGGAGACAAGAAGGCTCCTGCGGCTGATGGTGATGTCCTTCATATCATTACCCCCAGTATAAAAATGGCTGGAAACACTGCACTAGGAAAAAGTGCAAGTGGGACTATAGTAACGCCGATGTCCATTTTTACAATAACCTGGCGGGTTTTTTAATACTGAACCGGATGGGCGGTGCTGAGGAACGACGGACGGTAACGGGGCTTATGCTGCGGGTGCGGGGCTGTCTTCTTCGTCTAGCGCGGCAAAGAGTTTCTTGCCGTCGAGCAAACGCGTGCTGACGTTTCTCATGCGGCTGACCTCAACGGTGCGCAGAGTGTCGTCGGCGCCTCGGGTGTCGTAGACCGTTCCCAGCAGATACGAGACGCCATCGCGTTGCCTGATGGCAAAGGGCCGGACCGTCATCCGCACCACCTCGATTTCGCCCCGGGTCAGGACATTTGTGATATCAAAGCTGACGGTTGTTCCATGGTCGATGGCCTGTTCGACGAGCTCGCACGTGTCGATACGCTTGGCGTGCGGACGCGTTGCCTTGACGGGCGCGTCGTTGGCGGCCGGTGCCGGTTCGGGCATATCGAGATAGTCGCGAACATCGGCGCTCGCCATGGCGACCAGGTGCTGTGCCATGCTCTTTCGAATGGCTATGGGCGTCGATCGGTTGCGCATGACCATGCCGTGGAGCCGTATGATCTCTTCGTCAGCAAGCGGGCGGGTGAGGAGCCGATAGCCCACGCCGCGCTTATAGTCGATTTCGTATCCGGCGTGACGAAGTGCAGATATCGAGGTATAGATGCTGCGGCGTGCCGCCGAGATGGGCATGCGGGCGGGGTCGTCGGGATGGGCGAGGAGCTCGACCAGCTCGTCGGAAAGCAGCGCCTTGTCCTCGCCGGTGTTCTCGCTCAAGAGCTGCAGAATGCGTACGGCGCGATAGGCTGCCATCGAGGCGGAGCCCCTGGTCGTGGTCTCGTAGTTTTCAACAACGGCTTCGGTCATAGCGCCCACGTCCTTTCCTTTTTTTTGGTGATGGCAGATCAGAGCCTAGGGTGCGGAGTCTGGCCAAGGACGCGTGACGCCTTGGACGGTCGATGGTTGCCGGCAAACGGCGGGTCGAGTTTTCAACAACCCTGCCTAACTGACCAAAACCTTGCCAAAAGCTTGACGGATGCTGTTGAAAAAAAGCGCCCCTCGGCTTGCCGAGAGGCGCTGGCGTGATGCGCTGGAACGCGTTTGGTGGCGCTATGGCGATTAGAAGTCGGCGTTGCCCACGGTGCGCGGGTGCGGCAGGACGTCGCGGATGTTGCCCACGCCGGTGAGGTACATCACCAAGCGCTCGAAGCCCAAGCCGTAGCCGGCGTGCTTGCAGGAACCGTAGCGGCGCAGGTCAAGGTAGTACTTGTACTGCTCGGGATTCATGCCCAGGTCCTTGATGCGGGCCTCGAGCAGATCCAGGCGCTCCTCGCGCTGGGAGCCGCCGATAATCTCGCCGATACCGGGAACCAGGCAGTCGGCGGCGGCGACGGTCTTGCCGTCCTCGTTCATGCGCATGTAGAACGCCTTGATCTCGGCCGGGTAGTCGGTTACAAAGGTCGGGCGCTTAAAGTGCTCCTCGGTCAGGAAACGCTCGTGCTCGGTTTGCAGGTCGATGCCCCAGCTCACGGGATAGTCAAACTTGTGACCCGCAGCGACTGCCTGCTCCAGGATCTCGACGGCCTCGGTATAGGTGACGCGGGCAAAGTCGGAGTTGGCGACATGGTCCAGGCGCTCGAGCAGACCCTTGTCCACAAACTTGTTGAGCATATTGAGCTCGTCGGGGCAGGTGGCCATGACGTCCTTAAGGACGTACTTGAGCATGGCCTCGGCGTTATCCATGTAGTCGTTCAGATCGGCGAAGGCCATTTCGGGCTCAATCATCCAAAACTCGGCGGCGTGGCGCGTGGTGTTGGAGTTTTCGGCGCGGAAGGTGGGGCCAAAGGTGTACACGTCGCCAAAGGCCATGGCAAAGTTCTCGGCATTGAGCTGGCCGGACACGGTGAGGCTCGCATGCTTGCCAAAGAAGTCCTGGCTCCAGTCGACCTCGCCGGACTCGGTGAGGGGCGGGTTTTTGGGGTCGAGCGTGGTCACGCGGAACATCTCGCCGGCGCCCTCGCAGTCACTCGTGGTGATGATGGGGGTGTTGACGTAGACAAAGCCCTGCTCCTGGAAGAAGCGGTGGATGGCGGCAGCCGCGACAGAGCGGATGCGGAACACGGCGCGGAACAGGTTGGTGCGCGGGCGCAGGTGCTGCTGGGTGCGCAGGAACTCGACGGTTGCGCGCTTCTTCTGCAGCGGGTAATCCGGGGCGCTCGTGCCCTCGACCTCGATGGAGGTGGCAGAAAGCTCGAAAGGCTGGGGCGCATCGGGGGTCAGCTTGACGGTGCCGGTGCAAATGAGTGCGGCCGAGACGTTTTGATGGGCGATCTCGTCGTAGTTGTCGAGTGCCTCGCGGTTCATGACGATCTGCAGGTCGCGGAAGCAGCTGCCGTCGTTGAGCGTAACAAAGCCAAAGTTCTTCATGTCGCGGACGGACTTGACCCAGCCGGCGACGGTGACGGTTTGGCCGCCGAGCGACTCGGCATCGGCATAGAGCTGCGCGATTTTGGTGCGGTTCACGTATCCTCCCATAACGGTTGAATGATAGTTATCCATACAGTTCGTTATTCTAGCAGCTCGTCTCATTTGGGCTATACAGATAAGGCATTGGCGGGATGGTTTTTCAAACGAAAAGCGCCCGCGGCCAAATGGTCGCGGGCGCTTGACGAGGTGCCTTTTGGCTGTGTGGCGCGGGGCCTGGCTACTTGGTCTTGGCTACCAGCAGCGGGTCGCCAAGCTTGACGAGCGGGTTGCCGCCGATAAGCGTTCCAGACTCGCCGACATGGTCGATGCTCTTAAGACGATCGAGCTCGGAGACGATGACGGTCACGATGTCCTCGTGACCAGCGGCCTTAATGGCCTCGCGGTCGAAGCTGATGAGCGGCTGGCCTGCCTTGACCACATCGCCCATCTCGACAAAGCGGGCAAAACCCTTGCCGTTCATTTCCACGGTGCCCAGGCCGACATGGATGAACACGCGCAGGCCGTCCTCGGTAATCATGCCGATGGAGTGGTTGGTGACAGTGGTGGCACCGATGCGGCCGTTGGCGGGCGCATAGATGGTGCCGGTAATGGGCTCGATGCCATAGCCCTGGCCAAGCATGCCCGAGGCGATCGTCTCGTCGGGAACCTCGTCCAGGTTGACGAGCACGCCGTTGACGGGGGCATAGATGACGCCTTCGCGGGTAGCGAAGCTTGCTGCGGGCGGAACGGACGCCTCGCCGGTCGAGGTGAAGGTGGACTTAAGCGAATCGAGCAGACCCATAGTTGCCTCCAACTTAAATAGGCGCATATCGCGCGTTTGGTTTGCCGGAAACGTTTCACATGTGTTTCGCGGCTTGGTCAACGCCCCTATTCTACGCTGCTCAACGATACCTCCGAACTGGGATTATGTGATATATCAGTTGAAGGGAAACTTATTGTCGGAGTGTTTCTGCGCCACGGGTTCAAGTGGGGTACGCTTGAAGGCGAAAAATAAGGGCGCATAATTTGCGCGAAGGGAGCACATATGATTGTCGAGAACCATGCGCTGTGGGGCGAGGAGCCGACCGACGAATATCCGGCGACGTTTACGTATTTGGGTGCCGAGCCGCTGCCCGACAAGCCCAATGGCCGCCGCCCCGCGGTGATCATCTGCGGCGGAGGCGGGTTCACGCATATCGCTCCGCACGAGCAGGACCCGGTGGCGTTTGCGTTTTTGGATCACGGTTACCAGACCTTTGTGCTCAACTATGTCACGAGTTCTACGGGTGACGTGAGCTTTCCGCACCCCCAGGCAGATCTTGCCAAGATGGTCGCCACGGTGCGCGCCAACGCCGACGAGTGGCATGTCGATCCTAAGCGTGTGTGCGTCGTGGGATTCTCGGCGGGCGGCATGATCTGTGCTTCGCTGGCAACGCAATGGAAGACTGGTCCCTTCGCGGGCTTGGCAGGGGCGCGTCCGGACGACATTCGTCCCGATGCCGTGGTGCTGGGCTATCCATTGCTCGACTTTGCCTATGTGCGCGACATGCAGACACGCGATCCGCGCATTGACTTGCGTGTGCCCAAGACGGGCGGCAAGACGGGGCGCGATCTGCTCAACGACTACCTGTCGATGGTGACGGGTGGCGAGGCCACTGACGAGCACCTGTCCGATATCTGCCCCACCACACATGTTTCGCGTCAGATGCCGCCGACCTTTGTGTGGGGCGTGTCCGACGACAAAACGGCGCCGATCGCGCAGGTCTATCCGTTTGCGCAGCGCATGGCCGAGGAGGGCGTCGCTTGCGAGATGCACGTCTTTGACCAGGGCGGCCACGGCCTTTCGCTCGGCAACGCCAACACCGCGGTCGACAACGAGGACAAGCAGGTGGCGGTCCGTCCCTGGATCCGCCTAGCCTTCCGCTTTCTGGAGCGCCACGGGTTTTAGTTACGGCGTTTTACCAAACGCCGTAACCATTTGACGCTGCAAGCCCGCCAGAGCGGCAATCTGCCTTTCAGCTTCGGTGGCATGACCAGAAGGTCAATGCCACCTCGCTTCAAGGCACCTTGCTCGCTCTGGCGGGCTTTCGCTGTCGGTTCCAAGACATCGGCGTTGCTATGGCCCAGATGCGGCACTTGGGGACGGTCCTTGCAACAATCTGTTGATTGAACATCGTCGTATGTTCGCGCTATCATGCGTGGTTAAATGGTTAGCCATGGCAAACGGTTAGCCAAGATAAACAAAATGCAACGCCCTGTGGGCGCCGGGGGAGGAACACGGACGTGAAGCTCGATACACTCGAGATTGGAAAGGACGCCGTTGTCGCATCGGTGGCATCGGACGATCAGGCACTCCGACAGCATATTTTGGACATGGGTCTAACGCCGGGCACCGAAGTCACCATGATGAAGTACGCCCCCATGGGTGACCCGCTCGAGATCCGCCTACGTGGCTACGAGTTGACGCTGCGCAAGGACGATGCCGCACGCATTGAGCTCGTGGATGTGCACGACACCGATACCGGCCCGCGCGTTAACGCCGCAATCGGCACGACGGACCACCCGGCCCTGGGCGAGGGGACGTATTCACCCCGTGCGGCAAAAACGGCCGTGCCCGAGGGCGCGCCGCTGCATTTTGCCCTTGCCGGTAACCAAAACTGCGGCAAGACCACGCTGTTCAACCAGCTTACGGGCTCCAACCAGCACGTCGGTAACTTTCCCGGCGTGACGGTCGACCGCAAGGACGGCACCATTCGCAACCACCCCGAGGCGAGCGTTACCGACCTGCCCGGCATTTACTCCCTGTCGCCGTACACAGGCGAAGAAGTCGTGAGCCGTCAGTTCATCCTCGACGAGCGCCCGGACGCCATCATCGACATCATTGACGCCACCAACATCGAGCGCAACCTGTACCTGACGCTGCAGCTTATGGAGCTCGACCGCCCCATGGTCATCGCGCTCAACATGATGGACGAGGTGACGGCCAACGGCGGCGCCGTGGACGTCAACCTGCTCGAGAGCCTGCTGGGCGTGCCCGTTGTCCCCATTAGCGCTGCCCGCAACGAGGGTATCGGCGAGCTGGTGGATCATGCCTTGCACGTGGCGCGGTTCCGCGAGCGCCCCGGCCGTCTGGACTTTTGCGCGCCCGACGGTCCGGACGGCGGCGCGCTGCATCGATGCATCCACGGTATTGCCAATCTTATCGAGGACCATGCCACGACGGCGCACATTCCGGTGCGTTTTGCGGCGACCAAGCTGGTTGAGGGTGACGAGCTGGTAACCGAAGCGCTTCACCTAGACCGCAACGAGCTCGACGCCATCGAGCACATCATTACCCAGATGGAGGGCGAGGCTGGCACCGACCGCCTGTCCGCGCTGGCCGATATGCGCTTTAGCTTTATCGGCGACGTGTGTGGGCGCTGCGTCGTCAAACCGCACGAGAGCCGCGAGCACGTGCGCTCCGTCAAGATCGACCGCATCCTGACAGGTCGTTACACAGCCATTCCGGCGTTTCTGGTGATCATGGGCCTCGTCTTTTGGCTGACGTTTGGCGTGATCGGCGCGGCGTTGCAGGGACTCATGGAGGACGGTATCGCTACCATCATCGCCTCGGCCGATGCGGGCCTCAAGGCGTTCGGTACCAACGACGTGGTGCGCTCGCTGGCTGTCGACGGCGTGCTTACGGGTGTGGGCAGCGTGCTGACCTTCCTGCCGATTATCGTCGTGCTCTTTTTGTTCCTCTCCATTCTGGAAGACTCCGGATACATGGCGCGCGTGGCCTTTGTCATGGATAAGGTGTTGCGTCGCTTTGGCCTGTCGGGCCGCAGCTTCGTGCCCATGCTCGTCGGTTTTGGCTGCACCGTGCCGGCTATCATGTCGACCCGTACGCTCCCATCCGAGCACGACCGCAAGATGACGGTCATGCTCACGCCGTTTATGAGCTGCTCAGCCAAGCTGCCGGTTTACGGCTTGCTGTGCGGGGCGTTTTTCCCGCAGGCGACGGTCCCCGCCATGGTCTCGCTCTATCTGATCGGTATCGTGGTCGGCTGCGTCGCGGCTTTGGTGCTCAACCGCACGGCATTTAAGGGCGACCCGGTGCCGTTTATCATGGAGCTCCCCAATTACCGCCTGCCGAGCGTCAAGACGACGGTGATGCTGGCATGGGATAAGGCCAAGGACTTCATCACCAAGGCCTTTACCATTATCTTTGCCGCTACGGTGGTCATCTGGTTCCTGCAGACGTTCGATATCCGCTTTAACGTGGTCGCCGATCAGTCGCAAAGCCTGCTTGCCGGTCTGGGTAGCATCATCGCGCCGGTGTTGGCCCCGCTCGGCTTTGGCGACTGGCGCGCCTCGACGGCGCTCGTCACCGGACTTATCGCCAAGGAGAGCGTCATCTCGACGCTTACGGTGCTTTTGGGCGCAACCTCTCCCGCGGCACTGTCAGCCATGTTTTCGCCGTTTACCGCCTACGTGTTCCTGGTCTTTACGCTGCTGTACCCGCCTTGCGTGGCGGCAATCGGCGCCGTCAAGAGCGAGTTGGGCGCACGCTATGCCGTGGCCGTATTCGCGTTTCAGGTCGCCGTTGCCTGGATCGTGGCGTTTGTCGTGCATTCGGCGGGCATATTGCTGGGGTTGGCTTAGTTATGAATTGACGGCGCAACCTCTGTGTATCGAATTGTTTTCGGCCCCGTATCTGTACTGACGGATGCGGGGCCGTTGCTATATAATCGCCTCCGCTCAAAACGATTGGAGACGTTATATATGACTCAGACAAGGCAAGACGGCATCACGCTCAAGCAGTGGCTCCCACTCGTCGGGCTCACCTGCTGTGCGTTCGTGTTCAACACGTCGGAGTTTATGCCCATCGGCCTTTTGACTGATATCGCCGCGTCGTTCTCGCTCACCGAGGCCCAGGCGGGCATCATGATCTCGGTCTATGCCTGGGGCGTCATGCTGCTGTCGCTGCCGCTCATGGTGTTCGCCTCGCGCTTTGAGTTCAAGCGGATGCTGCTGGGCGTGCTGGCCGTGTTCTCGCTCGGTCAGTTCCTGTCCGCTGTGGCGCCGACCTATCCCATCCTGGTCTGCGCGCGCCTGGTGGTCGCTTGCGCACATGCCGTGTTCTGGTCAGTCGCCTCGATTATGGCCTCGCGCCTGGTCGACACTCGCCACGGCGCGCTCGCCATCAGCATGATCGCTACGGGCTCGTCCATCGCGCAGATCTTTGGCCTGCCTCTCGGTCGCGGCATTGGCTTGGCCGTGGGCTGGCGCATGACGTTTGCCGTGGTCGGGGGCCTCTCAGCCATCGCGGCCGTCTACCAGGCAGCGGTGTTCCCGGCCATGCCGGCGGGTGAGCGCTTTACCGTCAAACAGCTGCCCGAGCTGCTCAAGAACCCGCTCCTCATCGCGCTCTACGCAGTCACGGTCTTCATGGCGACCGGCTATTACGCAAGCTACAGCTATATCGAGCCTTTCCTGGCTCAGGTCGCCCATGTCGACGCAAGCGCTATCACCATGACGCTGACGGCGTTCGGCTGCTCCGGTCTGCTCGGAAGCTGGCTGTTCGGCCGCCTGTTCGATGGGCATCGCTTCCCGTTCTTGGCTATCACGCTCTCCGGCGTGCCGGTGGCCCTGCTGCTCATGGGGCCGGCCGCATCGTCGCTCGTGACAGTGCTTGCCGTCTGCGCACTGTGGGGTTGCTGCGCCACGGCCTTTAACGTGGCGTTTCAGGCCGAGCTCATCAAGCACACGCCGGCAGATTCGTCGGCCGTCGCCATGTCGATCTTCTCGGGCCTGTTCAACCTCGGTATCGGCACGGGTACCGCGATCGGCGGCGCCGTGGTTTCGGGTCCCGGTATCGCCTGGATCGGCTGCGCGGGTGGCGCAATCGCCGCCGTGGGCGTCATCCTCGCCATCACGGTAATGTTCCCGGCCATACGCCGCGCAAAGCCTGTCGCCTAATCACGTTCCCTCATCAGTTGCGGTGGAATAGTTCCTGTTTAAGGCCTCTGAAGGCCCAAGCAGGAACTATTCCACCGCAACTTATTTTGGGGAAGAGGATACAAGCCGGGCATACAATGGATGTCGTTGTGTTGAGCTTACCGGGAGGTTGCTATGTGGGCATACGAGACGACGTTCTATCAGATCTATCCGCTGGGCTTCTGCGGAGCTCCGCGCGAAAACGCCGCCCCCGTCGCCGAGGATGAACTCGCCCAGGCTGCCAACGCCGCGCCCAACCCCGATGCGCCCATCATGAAGATTGCCCAATGGGCCGACTACCTGCAGGAACTCGGCGTTGGCGCTGTGCTCATCAACCCGCCGCTCGAATCCGACAGCCATGGCTACGACACGCGCAGTCTGCGCCATATCGACCGCCGCCTGGGTGGGGACGCCGACTTTGCCGCCGTGTGCGAGACGTTGCACGCCCATGGCATCCGTGTGGTGCTCGATGCTGTCTTTAACCACGTCGGTCGTGGCTTTTGGGCCTTCCGCGATGTGCAGGAGCGTAAGTGGGACTCGCCGTACAAGGACTGGTTCCACATTAGCTTTGATGGCGACTCCTGCTACGGCGACGGCTTTTGGTACGAGGGTTGGGAAGGCCATTTTGAGCTCGTGAAGCTCAACTTGCAAAACCCTGCCGTGGTCAATTACCTGCTTGAGTCCGTGCACCGCTGGGCCGAGGTCTTTGGCGTCGACGGCCTGCGCCTGGACGTTGCCTATATGCTCGACCGCGACTTCATGCGTCGTCTGCATAGCTTCGCCCGTGAGCTCAAGCCCGACTTCGTGCTGATCGGCGAGACGCTCCACGGCGACTACAACCAGATCGTCAACGACGAGATGCTCGACTCCTGCACCAACTACGAGTGTTACAAGGGCCTGTACTCCAGCTTTAACTCGGTCAACATGTTCGAGATTGCACACTCGCTGCACCGTCAGTTTGGCGGCGACCCCTGGTGCATCTACCGCGGCAAGCACCTGCTGTCGTTTGTCGACAACCACGACGTGCCGCGACTGGCAAGCATCCTCACTGACAAGTCGTGCCTGCGTCCCGCCTATGGCATGCTCTTTGGCATGCCGGGCATCCCGTGCGTCTACTATGGCAGCGAGTGGGGAATTGCTGGCGAAAAGGGCGGCCCCGATGGCGACTGGGCGCTGCGCCCTGCGCTCGATGAGCCTGCGCCCAACGAACTGACGGCGTTCATCACGCAGCTCGCACACCTTCGTTCGGCCGACGACGCGGCGGCCCGTGCTCTCAACTACGGTGCCTATCGCAATGTGGTGATCCAGAACAAGCAGCTGCTGTTCGAGCGCGCCTGCGACGACGCAACGGTGCTCGTGGCGGTGAACGCCGTGGGCGAGCCTTACACCTTTGGCACCGGCGAGCTCAACGGGTCCTTTGTTGACCTGCTTGCCGATGGCGTGCCCACGGTCGAGCTAGCTGGCTCCCTTGAGCTTGCGCCCTACGAGGTGCGCTATCTGTTGAGGGCCTAGATCATGACAGCGCCGGACGAGGGCTATCAACATATTGAGCATGGGTTTGAGCCTGTGTTCGACCAGCACTCGCGCGTTTTGGTGCTGGGGTCGTTTCCCTCGGTGCTCTCGCGTGCCAATGCCTTTTATTACGGCAACCCTCAGAATCGCTTTTGGCGCGTGATGGCCGCGTGCCTCGGTGTGCCTGTGCCACCCAACGAGGGCGACCCTTTGGCAAGCGGTGAGCCCGCGACGCTCGACGCCTCGATTGCCGCCAAGCGGGCCATGCTGCTCAACGGCGGTGTGGCCCTGTGGGATGTGATTGAGAGCTGCGACATTAAGGGCTCGAGCGACGCGAGCATTCGCAACGTTGTGCCGGCACATATCGAGCACATTACCGATGCCGCGCCGATTGAGGTCGTTGTCTGTAACGGCGGCACGGCAGGGCGACTCTACAAACGCTACTTGCAAGATCGGACGGGGCTGCCTGCCATCGTCCTGCCCTCGACAAGTCCCGCCAATGCCGCCTGGCGCCTGGAGCGTCTTGTTGAGCGTTGGCACGAAGCCGTTGACTGGGCTGTTATTTAATTTAGATTTCTGTTTGAGCGTGGGCGTCCAGACGTTTCAGAACGCCTCGCCAGATCGGCGCGGGCACGGCTGGCTCGGCGCAAACCATGCCGTCGGCGTCGACGTTGGCGGCATTGCCGCCGCCAAGTCGCTGTGCATGCTTGACGGAGCAGCCCATGCGCACAGCGCCCACGAGCTTGTCCATCGCTTCCGAAAACGGTCGGCGCAAGAGGCCCATGCGTGGGGAATGGCGAAGCGCTGCGATGCCGCTGCCGGCGCAGATGGCAACGCCGCCACACCACAATTGGCCATGGCGCTCGCATGCCTTGTGCAGACGAACGGCGGCCCCACGCGCCTGCTCAGCGCCCTGTTGTGCGGCTCGAATCACGGCGTAGACACGCGTTCCCGTACCGCCAAAGCGCTCAAGCGCCTGCTCGATAGCAGTCAACGTCTCATCATCAGCCACATCTTCAATGGCTAGCACGATGCCATCGGCAACGCTGCCGGTGTCATTTGCCTTCAAGTTGACTGGGCGGGGGAGTACGGTGCCGGAAAGCTGTGCATAGGCGGCGATGGCATCCTGCAGGTCCCAAAGCAAAAACTCAAGATCGGCGCTATTGGGAATGTTGATATACGCAATGGTGTGCAGTGTTTTTGGTACGTCGCCGCGCGCGGTCGTCTCCATGCCATCTCCTTTCCGGCTCGTTTCCGTTTAGGTTACACCGTCTGGTGGCGCCCCGCCGCGCTATCCTAGTGCAACCCTTACGAAAGGAACGCCATGCGTCTGCCCATGAATACCTCGCTTGCCATGCTCAAGCCCTCCGGTATCCGCCGGATTAACGCGCTCGCCGCCCAGCATCCGGGGTGCATCGCGCTCGCGCTCGGCGAGCCCGATTTTCCCACGCCCGATGTGATTGGCGCCGAGGTGACCGCCGCGCTGGACCGCGGTGACACGCACTATCCGCCCAACAACGGTCGCCCCGCCCTGCGTGAGGCGTTGTCTGCTTACATGGGGGACGCGGGCCTTACGTATTCTGCCGACGAGGTCATCCTGACCGACGGCGCGACCGAGGCGCTGTCGGCAACATTCATGGCTATGCTCAACCCCGGCGACGAGGTCATTATTCCCACGCCGGCCTTTGGCCTGTACGAGAGCATCGTCGTGGCCAACCACGCCAAAGCGGTCTTTTTGGATACGGAGCCTGCGCAATTTCAGATTGACGAGGATGCGCTTCGTGCTTGCGTGACGCCGGCGACCAAGGCCATCGTCATCTGCTCGCCCAACAACCCCACGGGCTGCATCCTCAACGCAGCATCGCTCGACGCCGTGGCACACGTGGCAGAGCAGGCGGGCATCTACGTGATCTGCGACGACGTATACAACCGCCTGGTCTACGTGGACGGCTACGAGCGCTTTGCCCAGCGCCACCCGGAGCTTCGTGAGCAGACGGTCGTCATCGAGAGCTTCTCCAAGCCTTGGGCTATGACCGGCTGGCGCCTGGGCTGGCTCGCAGCGGCAACCCCCGTCATCGCCGAGATCGCAAAGGCTCACCAATACCTAGTATCGAGTGCCGTCTCCTTCGAAATGGATGCCGCAACGCGAGCCCTCACCGTCGACTCAACCCCCATGCTCAAAGTTTACCGAGCCCGCCGCGAGCGCGTACTCGCAGCCTTAGACGCCATGGGCCTCGACGTAGTAGAGCCCGCAGGAGCCTTCTACACTTTCCCGAGCATCAAAAAGTTCGGCCTAACCAGCGAAGACTTCTGCATCAAAGCCATCAAAGAGGCAAACGTAGCCCTAGTCCCGGGCGACTGTTTCGGAACCGAAGGCCACATCCGCCTCAGCTACTGCGTCTCCGACGAAAACCTGGACGAAGGCCTAAATCGCCTGTCCACCTTCATTTCAACCTTATAGCCCAACGGGACGCAACACATCAGCCCACCGACATAAGGGTTATGCGTGGGGCGCGCCGGCCAACGGACACGAGGATTCGCAGCAAAGGCAACGTAGCTCCGGCCGGGAGGGGCAGGGCGAGTTTTCCGTAGATTCCGCACGAGCCGAAGGCCACTTAATGTGGCCTTCGTGCGAGCCCAGGACTTGATCGAGCGGAAAACTCGCCCTGCCCCTCCCGGTCGGAGCGTATGCAGGGTTTGTGTACGAATCCTCGCGCCCGTTGACCGACGCCGGGGTCCCCGCCATAATACTTTCGGTTCACGCACGAATCCGCTGCCAGAGACAGCCGGCGCAAACGGGTCTTACCCGCGAGCTTAATGGGACTTCCCGCCAGCCGAGGTGGTCGAGTAGATATGTCTTCTCGCCCCCGTCGCTCATGCAGCGCGGGGGCTTTCTTTTTGGACATGCCCCCGTCACGTCCTTGTGGCGGACCGTGCCCGGAAAGAATTCGAGGAGGTGTAATTCATGCCCCAGCAGTACAAAATCGACAAGGTTGCAGAGATCGAGTCCCGTATCGCCGAGAACGCCGGTCTGTTCGTCGTCAACTACAACGGTCTGACGGTTAAGCAGGCTCAGGAGCTGCGTCATCAGCTTCGCGAGTGCGGCGCCGAGATGAAGGTCTACAAGAACAACCTGGTCAAGATCGCTCTCAAGAACCAGGAGCAGCCCGAGCTCGACGAGATCCTCGCCGGCCCCGTCGCTTATGTGTTCTACGAGTCCGAGCCGGTCGAGGCCGCTAAGGCCCTTAAGGACTTCTCCGCTAAGTCCAAGGGCGTCCTTGAGATCAAGGGCGGTATCTCCGACGGCAAGGCCGTTTCCGCTGATGATGTTAAGGCTATCGCCGAGCTGCCCACCAAGGATCAGCTTCTCGGCCAGATCGCCGGTCTCATCTCCGGTTTCGCTCGCGACATCGCTGTCTGCGTCAACGGCGTTTCCTCTGGTCTCGCTCGTTCGATCCAGCAGGTCTCCGAGCAGAAGGCAGCCTAGTTGCTGTTTTCACCCGCGGCGGCAACGCCGCACCCCTGGCGCATTCGCGCTGTGTTTTAACTGATCTCCGTGCACAGACACGGAAACCGAAAGGACTTAGAAATGGCTAAGCTTACCACCGATGAGATCATCGATGCTCTTAAGGAAATGACCCTTCTCGAGGCTTCCGAGCTCGTCAAGGCTATCGAGGACACCTTCGGCGTTTCCGCCGCTGCTCCTGCCGCTGTTGTCGCCGCTCCCGCTGCTGGCGCTGCTGAGGCCGAGGAGAAGACCGAGTTTGACGTCGTGCTCGAGGGCTTCGGCGACAACAAGATCCAGGTCATCAAGGCCGTCCGTGAGCTCACCAACCTTGGCCTGAAGGAGGCCAAGGAGGTCGTCGAGGGCGCTCCCAAGGCTGTTCTCGAGGGTGCCAAGAAGGAGGACGCCGAGGCTGCCAAGGAGAAGCTCGAGGCTGCTGGCGCTGCTGTCACCCTCAAGTAATCAGGCTTTCTCGCCAGATTTCTTTGCAGACGGGGTTCGCATTGCGAGCCCCGTCTTTTTTGTTTTTCGGTCCCTCGGCATCGGTTGCTCAAACTGCCATGTTCTGCGATTTGCGTCGTATCGGGTATCCTGCCGTTGGGCAATAAAATTGCACCATTCGAGCAATAATTTGCGTTGACCTGCTGAAGAATTGTCTCTGCCTTGTAGCGACATATAGTTCCAGCGGTAAGATGCTTGGGTATCGCAATTTGGTCTGCGGCTGTGTGCCGCACGCATGGGGCGCTTTTGCGCCTGCGAAAGGATCTTTGAATAACATGAAGGCAATCATCCCCGCCGCCGGTCTTGGCACGCGTTTTCTGCCTGGCACCAAGTGCACGCCCAAAGAGATGCTGCCGGTGCTCGACAAGCCCGTCATTCAGTACGTCGTCGAGGAGGCGCTCGATCCCGAGGAGGTCGACGACGCCATCATCGTTACCTCTCCCGGTAAGCCCGAGCTACTGAACTACTTCCAGCCCGATCGCTCGCTCGAGAACCTGCTGCGCGAGCGCGGCAAGAACGCCTATGCCGATGCCGTCGCCCACGCTGGCGGTATGCCGGTCGACTTCCGTTATCAGTACGAGCCCAAGGGCCTCGGCCATGCTATTCGCTCTGCTGCCGACGCCGTGGCAGGGGAGAACTTCCTGGTTCTTCTGGGCGACTACGTTGTGCCTAACCGCGACATCTGCGACAAGATGCTCGCCGTTTCCAAGGAGCACGGTGGCGCTTCGGTTATCGCCGTCGCTGCTTGCTCGCCCGAGGAAGTCAGCCGCTACGGCGTTATCGCCGGCGAGCGCGTCGGTTCGCTCGAGGGCGCCGAGGGCGTTGCCGATGCCGAGCCGGGCGCTGTCTGGCGCATCGGCGGTCTGGTCGAGAAGCCCGCTCCCGAGGCTGCTCCGTCCAACCTGTACATCGTCGGCCGCTATCTGCTGAGCCCGCTGGTCATGGACCTGCTGGCAGATCAGCAGGCCGGCAAGGGCGGCGAGATCCAGCTCACCGACGCAATGGCCCGTTCGCTCGATCGCGAGGCCATGTATGCGGTCGTCATCGACCCGCTGTCGGGCTACGACACCGGCACTCCCTCTGGCTGGATGGCCACCAACGCCCTCATGGCTGCAAGCGATCCTCGCTTTGCAAGCGCCTTCTGGGACGCCATCGACGAGCGCGGCGGCTTGATGCGCAAGTAAGCCTTCGGGCATCGACATTTACGGGTGCGGACCTCGGTTCGCGCCCGTTTTTTATAATAGCTGCGATTGTTGGCTCTCTGTTCACAGAAAATATATGAACAGATGTTCGATACACATACATCTACCTGCGTGTTTTCTGCCGAAAAACTTTGCTACTCCAAAAACTCAATCGCGTCAAGGCTTTTCTTGCCCAACGGTCGGTACCTGATAAACTATTAGGTTGCGATAACTGGCGAAGCTATGCCTCGCCAACCCACCGAGCATTTCCGTGAAGGAGGAAAAACCTGGTGACCTACGCATACACTGCCACTGAGCGCAAGCGCGTCAGCTTCGGGAAAATCCCGGAGGCCATGGAGCTCCCCAATCTTATCTCTGTTCAAAGGGAATCCTTTGAGCGTTTTAAGGACGAGGGCCTTCGTGAGGCGTTCAAGGAATCCAGCCCCATCCAGAGCCAGAACCATGTTCTCGAGGTTACCTTCGGCGAGCATCAGTTCGGCGATCCCGCGCACACCGTCGAGGAGTGCCGCGAGAAGGACATGACCTATCAGGCTCCGCTCCTGACCGACGTCCGTCTCACCAACAAGGAGACCGGCGAGATCAAGGAGCAGCTCGTCTTTATGGGCGACTTCCCCATGATGACCGATCAGGGCACCTTCATCATCAACGGTACCGAGCGTATCGTCGTCTCGCAGCTCGTCCGTTCCCCGGGTGTGTACTACAGCTCTGAGATGGATTCGGGCAAGCAGATCTACAAGGCCCAGATCATCCCGTCCCGCGGTGCCTGGCTTGAGTTTGAGGTCGACAAGCGCGACCAGCTCATGGTCTCCATCGACCGTAAGCGCAAGCAGAGCGCCACGATGTTCCTGCGCGCCCTTGGCATTGCCGTCACCAACGACGACATTATCGAGCTACTCGGCAACTCCGATGTGATTAAGCGCACCCTGGAGCGCGACACCGCCCTCACCCGCGAGGATGCCCTTATCGAGATCTACCGTCGCCTGCGCCCGGGCGAGCCTCCCACCGTGGACGCTTCCCGCAGCCTGCTCGAGGGCCTGCTCTTCAACCCGCAGCGCTACGATCTGGCCCGCGTCGGTCGTTACAAGGTTAACAAGAAGCTCAACCTCACCACCGAGGAAGAGGTCACGGTGCTCACCGACGAGGATATCGTCGCGACGCTGCGCTACCTGCTGTCCCTCGCTGCCGGCGAGCAGGGCTTCAAGGTCGACGACATCGATCACTTTGGCAACCGCCGCATCCGCACCGTCGGCGAGCTCGTCGCCAACCAGTTCCGTATCGGCATGAGCCGTATGGAGCGCGTCGTCCGTGAGCGCATGAGCTCCCAGGACATCGACGAGATCACCCCGCAGTCGCTCATCAACATCCGTCCGATCGTGGCCTCCATCAAGGAGTTCTTCGGTTCCTCGCAGCTCTCCCAGTTCATGGACCAGGCGAACCCCCTGACCGGTCTGACCCACAAGCGCCGTCTGTCCGCACTCGGCCCTGGCGGTCTTGCCGGCCACAAGTCCGGCTCCAGCCGCCGCACCAACGTGCCGACGGCCGTTCGCGACGTTCACAACTCGCACTACAGCCGCATGTGTCCGATCGAGACCCCCGAAGGCCCCAACATCGGCCTGATCGGCTCGCTCGCCCTCTACGCCCGCGTCAACGAGTACGGCTTCATCGAGGCTCCGTTCCGCCGCGTCGAGAACGGCGTTGCCACCGACCAGATCGACTGGATGACCGCTGACGAGGAAGAGAAGCACGTCATCGCGCCGGCCAACACGCCGCTCGATCCCAAGACCAACGAGTTCATCACGACCGATGCCGAGGGCAAGCTTGTCCGCCCGCACACCGTGATCGCCCGTACCCGCGACTTCGACGGCTCCTTCGGCGCTCCCGCCGACGTGCCCGTCGAGGACGTCGACTACATGGACGTCTCGCCGCGTCAGATGCTCTCCGTCGCAGCCACGCTGATCCCGTTCCTCGAGCACGACGACGCCAAGCGTACGCTGATGGGCGCTAACATGCAGCGTCAGGCCGTGCCGCTAGTTCACCCTGCCGCTCCCTATGTCGGTACCGGCATGGAGCGTCGCGCCGCTCTGGACTCCGGCGAGGTCACCCTGGCCAAGAACGCCGGCGAGGTCATCTTTGCCGACGCCGCCAAGATCATCGTCAAGCATGCCGGCGGCATGGACGAGTATCACCTGGCCAAGTACCAGCGCTCCAACCAGTCCACCTGCATCAACCACCGTCCGCTCGTGCGCGTCGGTGACACCGTTGAGCAGGGCGAGCCCCTGGCTGACGGTCCTTCGACCGATCATGGCGAGCTCGCACTGGGTCAGAACCTCACCGTGGCCTACATGCCGTGGGAAGGCTTCAACTACGAGGACGGTATCGTCGTGTCCGAGCGCCTGGTGGCCGAGGACCTGCTGACGACCATCAACATCACCCGTCACGAGATCGATGCCCGCGACACCAAGCTCGGCCCCGAGGAGATCACCCGCGAGATCCCGAACCTCTCCGAGGATATGCTTGCCAACCTCGACGAGGACGGCATTATCCGCATCGGCGCCGAGGTCGGCCCTGGCGACATCCTGGTCGGCAAGGTCACGCCTAAGGGCGAGAGCGCTCTGACCGCCGAGGAGCGCCTGCTGCGCGCCATCTTCGGTGCCAAGGCCCACGACGTCCGCGACACCTCCCTTAAGATGCCTCACGGCGCTTACGGCCGCGTCATCGATGTCGTCCGCTTTAGCCGCGAGAACGGCGACGATCTGGCTCCCGGCGTCAACGAGCAGGTGCGCGTCTACGTCGCCCAGCGTCGTAAGATCCAGCAGGGCGATAAGATCGCCGGCCGCCACGGCAACAAGGGTGTTATCTGCAACGTTCTGCCGGTCGAGGACATGCCCTACATGGCTGACGGTACCCCGATCGACGTTATCCTCAACCCGCTGGGCGTTCCTTCGCGTATGAACGTCGGCCAGCTGCTCGAGTGCCACCTCGGCTGGGCTGCTGCCTGCGGTTGGGATACCGAGCAGGCCGACTCCGACAAGTACGTCCCCGGTCCGTTCTTCACCGCGACGCCCGTCTTCGACGGCGCCAAGGAGGACGAGATCGCCGAGGTCATTCGTCGTGCCAACAAGAACATGCTCAACAAGGCCACCGCTGCCTTTGGCGATCACATGCGTCCCGAGTTCGTCACCCAGCTTGACGAGCGCGGCAAGACCCGTCTGTTCGACGGCCGCACCGGCGAGGAGTTCCGCGAGCCCATTACCGTGGGTACGTCCTACATCCTCAAGCTCGGCCACATGGTCGACGACAAGATCCACGCCCGTTCGACCGGCCCTTACAGCTTGGTTACCCAGCAGCCTCTGGGCGGCAAGGCCCAGTTTGGCGGCCAGCGCTTCGGCGAGATGGAAGTTTGGGCACTGTACGCATACGGTGCTTCCAACGTCCTGCAGGAGATTCTGACCGTCAAGTCCGACGATACCGTGGGCCGCGTCAAGACCTACGAGTCCATCGTCAAGGGCGAGAACGTCCCTGTTCCGGGTATCCCCGAGTCCTTCAAGGTTCTCGTCAAGGAGATTCGTTCGCTCGCACTGGACATCGAGCCCATGCACGATGCCGACGAGGACGCCTCCGCCCCTGTGACCGCCGAGGAGACCTCCGCTCTCGACGACCTGGCTGCGCTCGCCGGCGTTGACGCCGACGTCGAGGCCGAGGATGCCGAGACCGCCGAGGCGCCCGAGGCTGTCGCCGCCACGACCACTGATAAGGAGTAGTTGACTGTGGCAGATTTCGAAGCTACTGATTTTGACTCGGTAAAGATCTCCCTTGCCTCCGCCGACCAGATCCGTTCCTGGTCGCACGGTGAGGTCAAGAAGCCGGAGACCATCAATTACCGTACCCTCAAGCCCGAGAAGGACGGCCTGTTCTGCGAGAAGATCTTCGGTCCCGCCAAGGACTGGGAGTGCTCCTGCGGCAAGTACAAGGGCATCCGCTTTAAGGGCATCGTCTGCGAGCGCTGCGGCGTCGAGGTCACCTCGGCCAAGGTGCGTCGCGACCGCATGGGCCACATCGAGCTCGCCGCTCCCGTGTCCCACATCTGGTACTTCAAGAGCCCCACGAGCTTCCCGATGAGCCGTATGCTCGACATCAAGTCCAAGGACCTCGAGAAGGTTCTGTACTTTGCCAGCTACATCATCACCGAGGTTGACTACGAGGCTCGCGAGGCCGATGCCGACGACCTGCGCGAGGAGCTCGCCGCCGATCTGGAAGAGATCGATGCCGAGTGCGCCCGCCAGATCGAGTCCCTCAAGGAGCAGGGCAACCCCGAGAACTTCGACGAGTTCTCCGACGAGGAGCCGCTGACCCCCGAGGAGATCGCCTCTGGCATCGTCGACATCGAGGAAGAGTGCAAGGACGAGAAGCAGCTCCGCACGGACGCCTTCAACGCCTTCATGAAGCTCAGCGAGCGCGACCTCATTTCCGATGAGCCGCTGTTCCGCGAGATGACCCGCTACTACTCCATGTACTTCAAGGGTGGCATGGGTGCCGAGGCCGTCCGCGACCTGCTCGCTGCCATCGACCTCCCCTCCGAGGCCGAGAAGCTCAAGGCCATCATCGCCGACGAGGACTCCCAGAAGCAGAAGCGCGAGAAGGCCGTTAAGCGCCTCGAGGTCGTTGACGCCTTCCTGAAGGGCGGTAACAGCCCCGCGAATATGATTCTGGACGTCATTCCGGTCATTCCGCCCGATCTGCGCCCGATGGTCCAGCTCGACGGTGGCCGCTTCGCCGCGTCCGACCTCAACGACCTGTACCGTCGCGTGATCAACCGTAACAACCGACTCAAGCGCCTGCTCGACCTGGACGCCCCCGCGATCATCGTGAACAACGAGAAGCGCATGCTCCAGGAGTCCGTGGACGCCCTGTTCGACAACGGCCGTCGTGGTCGCCCGGTCTCTGGCCGTGGCGGTCGCCCGCTCAAGTCGCTCGCCGAGGCCCTCAAGGGCAAGCAGGGTCGTTTCCGTCAGAACCTGCTGGGTAAGCGTGTCGACTACTCCGGCCGTTCGGTAATCGTTACCGACCCCAAGCTGCTGCTGCACCAGTGCGGTCTGCCCAAGACCATGGCGCTGGAGCTCTTCAAGCCCTTCGTCATGAAGCGCCTGGTCGAGCTTGGCAAGGTCGAGAACATCAAGGGCGCCAAGCGCGCTATCGACCGCGGCGCCACCTTTGTGTGGGACATCCTCGAAGAGGTCATCGACGGCCGCGTCGTGCTGCTCAACCGTGCACCGACCCTGCACCGTCTGTCCATCCAGGCCTTTGAGCCGGTGCTGGTCGAGGGCAAGGCTATCCACCTGCACCCGCTGGTTTGCTCGCCTTTCAACGCCGACTTCGACGGCGACCAAATGTCTGTCCACGTGCCGCTGTCCAGCCAGGCTCAGGCCGAGGCCCGCGTGCTCATGCTCTCTGCGAACAACCTGCGCTCGCCGGCATCCGGCAAGCCGGTTAACATCCCCTCGCAGGACATGATCATCGGTGTGTACTACCTCACCCAGGTCCGCGACGGTCTGCCGGGCGAGAACCACGTGTTCGCCAGCTTCGACGACGCGCTGCACGCCTATGACTGCCGCTCCGAGGTCGACATGCAGGCCAAGATTCAGGTCCGCGTGTCCGCTGCCGACGCCAATGTCATCAACGAGGACGGCACCCGTATCTTCCGCGTCAAGAACGGCAAGAACGAGTTTGTCGACTACGACGTCACCGGCAACAAGACCGCGCGCTTCGAGACCTCCATCGGCCGCATCATCTTCAACCGCCAGTGCCTGCCCGAAGACTACGAGTTCATGAACTACAAGATGGTCAAGGGTGACGTGGCCAAGCTGGTTGCGGACTGCTGCGATCGTTACCCCGAGGCCAAGGTCGGCCCGATCCTCGACGCCATCAAGTACTCCGGCTTCCACTACGCTACCCGCGCCGGCCTCACCATCTCGGTGTGGGACGCTCTCATCCCTGCCGAGAAGCAGGAGCTGCTCGATCGCGCCCAGGCCAACGTCGACCAGATCAACGAGTACTTCGAGGAGGGCTTCATCAACGAGACGGAGCGCCACATCGAAGTCGTTAACGAGTGGACCGCTTGTACCGATAAGGTTGCAGCGCTCATGCTCGACATGTTCGACGAGGAGAACCCGCTGTACATGATGGCCGACTCCGGCGCCCGTGGTTCTAAGACCCAGCTGCGTCAGCTCGGCGGCATGCGTGGCCTGATGGCAGACATGTCCGGCGAGACGATCGACCTTCCCATTAAGGCGAACTTCCGCGAGGGCCTGCTGCCGCTCGAGTACTTCATTTCGACCTACGGCGCCCGTAAGGGCCTGGTCGATACCGCATCCCACACCTCGGACTCTGGTTACCTGACCCGTCGTCTGGTCGACGTGGCCCAGGACGTCATCGTCCGCGAGGAGGACTGCGGTACGCACGAGGGCGTCACCTACAACCTCATCATCCCCGGCACCACCGACCTCAACACCGACCTTGTCGGCCGTTGCTTCATTGAGGACGTCGTGGCTCCCGATGGCACCGTGCTCTTTGAGCAGGACGGCTACATCGAGAAGGTCGCTGACATCCAGAAGATGGTCGATGCGGGCCTCAAGAAGGTCAAGCTTCGCGCGCTGCTCACCTGCCGCTCCAAGTACGGCGTGTGCCAGAAGTGCTACGGCTGGGATCTTTCCACCCGTCGTCCGGTCGCCATCGGTACCGCGGTCGGCATTATTGCCGCCCAGTCCATCGGCGAGCCCGGTACGCAGCTTACGATGCGTACCATTCACTCCGGCGGCGTCGCTGGCGTCGACGATATTACGCAGGGTCTGCCTACGGTCAGCCGTATGTTCGATATCGTCGGCAACGTCAACGAGAAGATCCTGGGTCGCGAGGCCGAGCTGGCTCCGTACTCCGGTCACCTCTCGATTAAGCCCGAGAAGTCCGAGTACGTGCTGACGCTCACCGACTCCGAGGATCACACCCGTGTCCTCGACGAGCGTCGCGTCCCCGCTTCGGTGCGCTTTATGCCCGAGATCGAGGACGGCTGCGAGGTTCGCGCCGGCGATCAGATCACCAAGGGCTTCGTCAACTTCCGCAACCTGCGCAAGCTGACCGACATCGAGTCGACGATGCACACCTTCGTTGAGAGCGTCAAGGACGTCTACACCAGCCAGGGCGTTGACCTGAACGACAAGCACATCGAGGTGCTCGCACGTCAGATGCTGCGTCGCGTTCAGATCACCAACCCCGGCGACTCCAAGTACCTGCTTGGTCAGTACGTCGACCGCTACGAGTTCGCCGACGAGGTCGAGCGCGTTGCCCGTCTGGGCGGTCAGGCTCCCGTGGCCGAGCCCGTCATCCTGGGTACGCTCAAGGTCGCGTCCAACATCGACTCCTGGCTGTCGAGCGCTTCGTTCATCCGTACCGCCGGCGTCCTTACCGAGGCTGCCATTGAGGGCAAGGTCGACCACCTGCTCGACCTTAAGTCCAACGTCATCGTCGGTAAGAAGATTCCTGCCGGTACCGGCCTCAAGCCGTACGCCAACGCCAAGCTGACGTATCGCACGGCCGACGGCTACGTGGACATCGACGGCCCGGCTTCGCCCAACGCCAAGTCGCTGCCCGAGTGGGCTCCTGTGGAGCTCAAGGACCTGGACGAGCAGCTCCCGCAGCAGCTCGACTGGGCCGGCTACGACGAGTTCGGTGGTGCTGACGGCTCGTTCACCCGCAACGGCCACACCATCTCCGCCGAGAAGGCTCGTCTGTACCTGTTCGACGACCTGGGCGTGTCGCAGCGCTGGACCAACAAGTTCAGCGAAGTCGGCATCGAGACGGTCGGCGACCTGGTCGGCAAGTCCGAGGAGGATCTGCTGCGCATCGACGGCATCGGTGCCAAGGCGATCGAGGAGCTCCGTGACGGCCTGGAGGCCCACGACTTGCTCTACATCCTCGAGAACAACGACGACGTTGCCGACGAGGAAGACCTCTCGCAGCTGCTGCAGGTGGTCTTTAGCCCCGACGGTCCGGACGATATCCTGTTGGGTACCTCCGCTCCGACGCATCACGCCGACGCCGACGAGGAGCTCCTGGGCGCCCCGATCGACGACAAGAAGGCTCCCGCCAACGGTGCCATCAACGAGGACATGGCGTCCCTCGACGAGCTGCTCAACCAGCTCGTGGACACCGACGACGCCGAAGAGGCCAAGGACAACGACGAGGAGTAACTAGTTCCGCCGTTCTAACGAACGGCGGCGACCTCCGTCGCTGCGCGGCCCCCAGAGCTACAATCTGTCATTCAAAAGGCAGGGCATGACCAAAAGGTCAATGCCCTGCCTTTTTCATGCCACCTTGTACGCTCTGGGGGCCGCTCGCTTGCGTATACTCAACCTGTTGCGTTCCGTTGATCCCTTGGGGACGGAGGAAAACGGGTCATTTTGAGGTGTGATTCGGAAGTATGCGGCAAAATCCTGATGGGTTGACCACACCGCATATGCTCAAGCGCTCTACCTGCGGGTTTGTTATCGCAAAACCCCTGTGCGCTCAGCAAGTCCAAAATTTGCCGCATACTTCCGAAAACGTCGCCGATCTACAGGTAATAGGTGAGTGCGGACAAGCGCTGGAGTGCGACGTTTCCCCAGATAAAACCGACCAAAATAAACCTGTCCCTATTTGGAAGGGAACGTTGCCCCGACGAGCACGTCGGATTCCCGGACCGGGCGGCCCAGGTTTTAAGTTTGTCGCGAGTTCCGCACGAGCCGGAGGCCACTTAATGTGGCCTCCGTGCGAGCCAGGACTGTAGAGCAGCAAACTTAACCCCTGTGCCGCCCGGTCTGGGAATCCACCCGCGCGCACAGGAGGGGATTCCTTTTGTGTAGGCTTTGCGGAAATGTGGCTATTTAAGGATACGCCCGGCGGCGTGGTCTGTTGACGGCACAGCTAACGGCACGTATCCTATCGAACTGCGTGTTTCGTAGGGGGATGCTGACCCCTCGATTCAAGCCGTTGCACTTTACAGAAAGCTGGAATCATTCGAGAAGGAGTACGCTTTGCCTACTATTAACCAGCTGGTTCGCCAGGGCCGTCGTTCCGTGCCCAAGAAGTCCAAGAACGCTGCTCTGCAGCACAACTCCCAGAAGCGCGGCGTGTGCACCCGCGTCTTCACCACGAGCCCCAAGAAGCCGAACTCGGCTCTTCGTAAGGTTGCCCGTGTTCGCCTCGTCAACGGCATCGAAGTTACTGCTTACATCCCGGGTGAGGGCCACAACCTGCAGGAGCACTCCATCGTGCTCGTCCGCGGCGGTCGTGTCCGTGACCTCCCTGGTGTCCGTTATCACGTCATCCGTGGCGCCTACGACGCTGCTCCGGTCCAGAACCGTATGCAGGCCCGTTCCAAGTACGGTGCTAAGCGCCCCAAGGCTAAATAAGCCAGATAACGTTTTGATACTTTCGCCGTGTGCCGCCTAAGCGCCGCACGGTAGACACTTAAGGAGATTTCACATGCCGCGTCGTGCAGCAGCTAATCGTCGTGAGGTTCAGCCTGACGCCGTTTACAACAACCGCCTGGTGACTCAGCTCATCAACAAGGTCCTTCTTGACGGCAAGAAGGCCACCGCTGAGCGCATCGTTTACACCGCTTTCGAGATCGTTGCCGAGAAGTCCGAGGGTGGCGACGCTCTCGCTACCTTCAAGAAGGCTATGGACAACGTCAAGCCCACGCTCGAGGTTAAGCCCAAGCGTGTCGGTGGCGCTACCTATCAGGTCCCGATGGAGGTCAACTCCCGTCGTTCCACCGCTCTGGGTATCCGCTGGATCGTCAACTTCTCCCGCGCTCGCAAGGAGAAGACCATGGCCGAGCGTCTCGCCAACGAGATCCTCGACGCTTCCAACGGCCTGGGCGCTTCCGTCAAGAAGCGTGAGGACGTCTTTAAGATGGCCGAGGCCAACCGCGCGTTCTCTCACTATCGTTGGTAAGTTAAGGTAAGGAACTAACATGGCTAAGCCTAAGTACAAGCTTTCCGATACCCGTAACATCGGCATCATGGCCCACATCGATGCCGGTAAGACCACCACGACCGAGCGTATTCTTTACTACACCGGTAAGACCCACAAGATCGGTGAGGTCCATGAGGGCGCTGCCACCATGGACTGGATGGTTCAGGAGCAGGAGCGCGGCGTAACCATTACCTCCGCTGCTACCACGTGCTTCTGGAACAAGGACGGTAAGGACTACCGCATCCAGATCATCGACACCCCGGGCCACGTTGACTTCACCGCCGAGGTCGAGCGCTGCCTGCGCGTCCTCGATGGCGCTGTCGCCGTCTTCGACGCCGTTGCCGGCGTTCAGCCCCAGTCTGAGACCGTTTGGCGTCAGGCTTCTACCTTCAACGTTCCCCGCATCGCCTTCATCAACAAGTATGACCGCGTGGGCGCTGACTTCTTCAACGCTATCGAGACCATGAAGGATCGTCTCGACGCTAACGCCGTGGCCGCTCAGGTCCCGATGGGCGCCGAGGACAACTTCTGGGGCGTCATCGACCTGGTCACCATGACTGCATGGGACTTCAAGGCCGACGAGAAGGGTATGACCTACCCCGAGCCGATGGACGAGATCCCGGCTGAGTTCGCCGACATCGCTGCCACCAAGCGCGAGGAGCTCCTCGACGCTGCTGCCAGCTTTGACGATGAGCTCATGGAGAAGATCCTCATGGAGGAGGACTTCACCGTCGAGGAGCTCAAGGCCGCTCTGCGCAAGGGCGTTCTGGCCAACGAGCTCAACCTCGTCTTCGTGGGCTCCGCCTACAAGAACAAGGGCGTTCAGGAGCTGCTCGACGCTGTCGTCGACTACCTGCCCAGCCCGCTCGACGTTGAGGCCGTTACCGGTACCGATCCGGACACCGGCGAGGAGATCCAGCGTCATCCTTCCTTCGACGAGCCCTTCTCCGGCCTGGTCTTCAAGATCATGACCGACCCGTTCGTCGGTAAGCTCACCTATGTCCGCGTTTACTCCGGCCGCGCCGAGTCCGGCTCCTACGTGGTCAACGCTTCCAACGGTCAGCGCGAGCGCCTCGGCCGCATCCTCGAGATGAACGCCGCCGAGCGTATCGACCGTGACGACGCTGCCGCCGGCGACATCGTCGCTTGCGTCGGCTTCAAGAACTCCACCACCGGTGACACCCTGTGCGAAGAGGGCAAGGAGATCGTCCTCGAGAAGATCGAGTTCGCTAAGCCCGTTATCGACGTTGCCATCGAGCCCAAGACCAAGGCCGAGCAGGACAAGATGTCCCTGGCTCTGACCAAGCTCGCCGAGGAGGACCCGACCTTCCAGGTGTCCACCAACCACGAGACCGGCCAGACCATCATCGCCGGCATGGGCGAGCTGCACCTCGAGATCATCGTCGACCGTCTGCTCCGCGAGTTCAAGGTTGACGCTAACGTCGGTAAGCCCCAGGTTGCCTACCGCGAGACCGCTGGTCACGACGTCGAGAAGGCTGAGGGTAAGTTCGTCCGTCAGTCCGGCGGTCGCGGTCAGTACGGCCACGCCGTCATCAAGCTCGAGAAGATGGAGGAGGGCTTCGGCTACGAGTTCGTCAACGCTATCGTCGGCGGCGTCGTGCCCAAGGAGTACATCCCGTCCATCGACAAGGGCATCCAGGAGGCCCTGAACACCGGTGTTATCGCCGGCTTCCCGGTCCTCGACGTTAAGGTCACCCTGTTCGACGGTTCTTACCACGAGGTCGACTCCTCCGAGGCCGCCTTCAAGATCGCCGGTTCCATGGCTATCAAGGACGCCCTCAAGAAGTCCGATCCGCAGCTGCTCGAGCCGATCATGGCTGTCGAGGTCGAGACCCCCGAGCAGTACATGGGCGACGTTATGGGCAACCTCTCCGGTCGCCGCGGCAAGATCGAGGGCATGGAGGATCGCAAGAACAGCAAGCTCATCCGTGCCAAGGTGCCGCTGGGCGAGATGTTCGGTTACGCTACCGACCTTCGCTCCCAGACCCAGGGCCGTGCATCCTACACGATGCAGTTCGACTCTTATGAGCCCGCGCCCAAGTCCATCGTGGACGAGGTCATGAGCAAGAACGCCTAAGTTCGAGCTCCCTGTTACGTAATCCGCGAGAACATCTCTCGCACTCTTTGGAGGTTTAAGTTGGCTACCCAAAAGATCCGCATTCGCCTCAAGGGCTATGATCACGAGGTCGTCGATCAGTCCGCGAAGCTCATCGTCGAGACCGCTCAGAAGACCGGCGCTCGCGTCTCCGGTCCTGTCCCCCTGCCCACCGAGCGCAACCTGTACACGGTTATCCGCTCGCCGCACGTGAACAAGGACTCCCGTGAGCAGTTCGAGATGCGCACCCACAAGCGCCTCATCGACATCCTCGACCCCACCTCGGGCACCGTTGATTCGCTCATGCGTCTCGACCTCCCCGCTGGCGTCGACATCGACATCAAGCTTTAAGCGATATCGCTCATAGCTTAAAGGGCCCCGCTGCCGTTACGGTAGCGGGGCCCTTTTGTTTTGAGTTTAGATTTTGGGATAGCGAATTCGTCTGCCGAGCCGACGGCTGCGGCGCCCTATTCGCTCAGGGGGCGCAAGGATGCTTCTTCGAAGTGGAAGACGCACAAGCCGCTCTCGGTCTCAATGCATGCGCGGCCGCAATCGTCGACCGTTCTAAATATGCCTCGTGCCAGCTCGTCTCCAGCGGGGGAGCGGGCGATAACGTGCTCCCCGATCCAATTGAGGTGACCGACATAGTCATCGCGGACGGGCGCGAGCGGTCCGGCGTCTTCTTCCATGGCGTTGAGGCGTTCTGCCCACGCATCTACAGCGTTCACGACTGCGTGATAGACCTCATCGAGGAGCATGTCGACGGCAGGAACGTTTTCGTTAAGGTCCGAGAGACCGATTGCCGGCAGGCCGCCATCGGGCACCTCTTGGGGCACATAGTTCACATTGACGCCAATGCCGCAGACGGCGAAAGGTTTGCCTTCGTTATCGCGTGCGGCCTCGACCAGAATGCCGCCGAGCTTGCGTCCTCGCGCGACCAGGTCGTTGGGCCATTTGAGGCCAATCTCGTTTGCAAGACCCTGCTTTTCGAGTGCTTCGAGCACCGCTAGGCCGCTGACGGCGGCAAGACCAGAGTACTTTGCGGGATTAACGCATGGACGCAGGACAATCGAAAGCAATAGGTTGCCGGCGGTTGAATCCCACTTGTGGCCGCGCCGGCCGCGTCCTGCCGTTTGCGCGCGGGCGGCAAGTCCTGTGCCGTGCGTCGCTCCCTGTTTTCCTGCTTCGAGCAGGTCATCGTTGGTCGATCCGGTTACGTCGACTATCGTTAAACGAGAATCCATAACAGCTGCTACCTCCTAAGTAAATAAGGCAATCGCGCAATGGTGTCGAGAGATAGACACAATGTGAAGCCTTTGTCGCATTTGGACAATTTAATGTTAACACGTCAACAAAGACTGAAATGCGTTATCCTCTCTTGGTCGATGTAAACACGTCAACAACTCAAAGGAGGTTAGTGATGGGTTTCACGATTCTTGGAACAGGCTCGGCGCTTCCTGAGCGCAGCGTTTCCAATGACGAGCTGTCTGAGTTCCTCGATACCTCGGATGAGTGGATTTTTACTCGCACAGGTATCAAGAGCCGCCACGTCTGCACCACCGAGTCACTTGACGACCTTGCCGTAGCGGCGAGCGAGCGGGCACTCCAGGTGTCCGGAATCGACGCGAGCCAGCTGGATCTGATCGTCTGCTCGACGACGACGGGTGACCACCTTGTTCCCGCCGAGGCGTGTGCCGTTGCTGAGCGACTTGGCGCGACGTGCCCTGCCTTCGATGTCTCGGCGGCCTGCGCCGGCTTCGTATTTGCGCTCGATGTCGCCGAGGGCTATATCGCCCGCAGCCGTGCCGAGCGCGTGCTTGTTGTTGCTGCCGAGCAGATGACGCGCGCGCTCGACTGGACTGACCGTGCCACGTGCGTGCTCTTTGGCGATGGCGCGGGCGCTGCAGTCATGGAGGCCGGGGGAGAGAATCCCCTTGCCGTTGAGCTTTCGACCGCACCCGATGTCGAGACGTTACGCGTTCCCGGGCTGGATGGCACCTCGCCATTCAAGGTTCCCTCGGACTGCCAGAGTGTGCTTTCCATGAACGGCCGCCGCGTGTTCAAGTTCGGCGTCAACGCCATCTGCGACACGGTCCATAAGCTTGCGATCGATGCGGGCATTTTGGTCGAAGACATCGATCATTTTGTATTCCATCAGGCTAACGAACGAATCCTGAGCCAGGCGGTCAAGCGCCTGGGCGTGCCGGACGAGCGCGTGGTTCGCACGTTGCGCGAGACCGGCAACAATTCGAGCGCATGCATTCCGCTTGCCCTCGACCGGCTGGCAAACGCCGGTGCACTTCACACAGGCGACACCATCGCCTTGGTTGGATTTGGCGCCGGTCTGGATATAGGTGGCTATCTGCTTCGTTGGAAGTAGTCGCACATAGGAAATAAAAACGCCCTAGGGCACAACCAAAGGAGAACTACCATGGCAGATCAGAAGACCTTCGAGCGCGTTTGCGACGTTATCCGCGAGACCGCCGGTCTTGACGACGTCGAGATGAAGCCCGAGTCCACGCTCGAGGAGATTGGTCTCGACAGTCTGGGCACCGTCGAGATCCTCGTCGCCGTCGAGGACGAGTTTGGCATCCAACTCGATACCGAGGAGAACCCTAAGACGGTCGGCGAGTTCGCCGATACGGTCGAGGCGGCATTGGAGAAGTAGAGATGCTCAAGACTCCTCTCTGCGATCTGCTCGGCATCGAAAAGCCCGTGTTCCAGGGCGGTATGGCCTGGATTGCCGACGCCTCGCTGGCGTCCGCAGTGTCCGAGGCGGGCGGCTTAGGGATTATCGCGGCCATGAACGCCGATGCCAACTGGCTGCGCGACCAGATTCACGAGCTGCGCGCCAGGACGGATAAGCCCTTTGGCGTCAACGTCATGCTCATGAGCCCGTTTGCCGACGAGGTCGCGCAGGTCGTGATTGACGAGCGAGTGCCGGTCGTCGTGACGGGCGCCGGCAATCCCGCCAAGTACATGAAGGCGTGGAACGAGGCGGGCATCAAGGTCATCCCGGTCGTTGCCTCGGTGGCGCTGGCGCGCCTCGTGGCACGTCGTGGAGCCACGGCGGTTGTTGCCGAGGGTACCGAATCGGGCGGCCATATTGGCGAGACCTCGACGATGGCACTGGTGCCGCAGGTCGTCGATGCGGTCGACATTCCCGTCGTGGCCGCCGGCGGTATTGCCGACGGCCGCGGCGTGGCGGCCGCCTTTATGCTGGGCGCTGCCGGCGTCCAGGTGGGTACGCGCTTTCTCGTTGCGAATGAGTGCACCGTCTCGGAGCAGTACAAAGAGATGGTCCTGAAGGCCAACGACACTTCGACGCGTGCGACCGGTCGCTCGACGGGACATCCAGTGCGCGCCCTCAAGAGCCCCTTCACCAACGCCTATGCCAAGAGCGAGGGTTCCGGCGCGAGTGCCGAGGAGCTCGGTGCTATGGGAACCGGTGCGCTGCGTAAGGCCGCCAAGGACGGCAACTACGAAGAGGGTTCGTTTTTGTGTGGACAGATTGCCGGCATGGTCAACGAGCGCCAGAGCGCACGCGAAATCGTTGACGACCTGGTCGATGGCGCCGAGCACGTCCTGAAGGGTGCGTGCGCATGGGTGGCGTAGCGTTTTTGTTTGCCGGCCAGGGTGCCCAACACCCCGCGATGGGCGTCGACTTGATCGAGACATCGCCGGCGGCCGCCGAGGTGTTCGCCATTGCCGATGAGGTGCGCCCGGGGACGAGCGAGCAGTGCCGGAGCGCCTCCAAGGAGGAGCTCTCGCAGACCGAGAACACGCAGCCTTGCGTGTTCGTGCACGACCTGGCAGCAGCTGCCGCCCTGCGCGAGCGCGGCGTGGCACCTGCCGCCTGTGCGGGTTTTTCGCTTGGCGAGGTCGCCGCGCTCACCTTTGCGGGGGCATTCGATACGCGAGCAGGCTTTGAGCTCGTGTGCG
>CAJMHW010000007.1 GCA_905213325.1 Collinsella aerofaciens | reverse complement strand
CTGGTGATCTCCGCCTTGAGAGGGCGGCGTCCTAAACCGCTAGACGAACGGGCCACATGACATCTGCACTGCCGTGCTGCGAGGAAATATATTACGGGACAAAAAACATCAGCGCAAGAAGAAATTCCAAATTGCCGAAAAATTGTCGGCAGGTTATGGAACACGCAGGTAAACTAGGTAGCTAATTCAAGTTAAGATGGACCAAAAGAGCTTCGCGCTCGTTGGGAATGTTGTCTTCGATCACGGCGTCGAGGGCGGAGTTGAGAAGCTGACCCAGTTCCGGCCCGGGCTTGACTCCGGCACGGATCAGGTCGCCGCCGTTGATGGCGAGCATCTTGAGCGTATAGGGCTCCCCTGCCTTCAGCAGCTCGTGCGCCAGCGCGCGCATCTCCTCAATCGTCTCAACATAATAGAAGCACGACGGGGCCTTGCCAAGTGTGTCGGCACGCTTAAGGTCCATGAGCTCGTCAATCAGGCGGGCCGTGTCGACGCCCTCACCCGAAAGCGCGCGCATCATATTGAGCAGGCAGGAGCGCTCGGGGCGCAGCGGCTTGTCATGGTATTTGATGAGCAGGCACACGTCGCGCACCAAGTCGTGCGAGAGGGCCAGGCGATCCATAATGACGCGCGCCTTCTTGGCGCCGAGCTCGGGATGACCGTAGAAGTGTCCGCTGCCGGCGTGATCGACCGTGAAGCACTCGGGCTTGGACACATCGTGCAAAAACGCCGCCCACATAAGGCTCGACGAGGGCGCGACGCCGTCACACAGCGCGAGCTCCCCCGCCACCGTCAGCACACGGGCGATATGCACGTAGACGTTAAACGCATGATAGACACTGCGCTGATCAAACCCGCGACCCGCTGCCAACTCGGGCACGGCGGCGCAGATGAGCTCGGGATAGCGGAGCATCGCGTCTCCCCCATGACCGGTCGAAAGAATGCCCTCGAGCTCAATACCCACACGCTCACGCGCCACGGCATCGAGCAGCGACGCGCACTCGGCAAGCGCACGCTTGGTCTCGGGCTCAATCATAAAGTCCAGACGGCAGGCAAAGCGCACCGCACGCAGCATGCGCAGGGCGTCCTCGTTAAAGCGACGCTTGGGATCGCCGACAGCGCGAATCAGCTTGCGCTCCAAGTCACCCTGGCCGTCGTAGCGGTCGACAAGCCCGCGCTCGGGATGCCAGGCCATGGCATTGACGGTAAAGTCGCGGCGCACCAGATCGTCCTCGAGCGAGGCGGCACGCTCCACACTCTGGGGATGACGACCATCGGTGTAAAAGCCATCCAGACGGTACGTGGTGACCTCGATACGCTCGCCATCGGAAATAGCCGTGATTCCGCCAAATTTAATGCCCGACTCCACAACCGCGATGCCGGCGGCCTCGAGCGCCGCTTTGGACTCCTGCCACAGGCCGCTACAGCACATATCAACATCGTGGCTGGGGTACCCCATCAGGGCGTCGCGCACCCAACCGCCCACGTACCAAGCCTCAAGACCAGCCGCCTCAAGCGCGCGCAGGACGCGCAGGGACGCATCGGACGGTTGAGTACCGTTGAGCGAAACATTGCACATGCCTATGGCCTCCTGCGACTATCAAATTGGCTATCGATTGCGTCTGCAAAAAGTCTAGCAAGAAACAGCCTCCACTGCACACGCAAGTCCGATAAACAAAAACGCATCCGTCCTAGTCTAAGACGGATGCGAAATAATCAAACTATTCAGACAAGGTGCCGGAACTAGCAGACCTGGCGAACCTCGATGTGCTTCTTATATTCGTCCACCTTGGCAAAATCACCCAGACCGGGGCACTCGACCACGTTGGCGCCAGTGGCCATCGAAAGGCGCAGGGCGTCCTCGACGCGCTCGGGGGCGTCGTGCCACACGGACAGGAAGGCAGCGAGCGAGGAATCGCCGGCGCACACAGTCGACAGCAGCTTGACGTCGAAGGTGCGGTTGGCAAACCAGATATGCTCGCCGTTGGAGAAGTACGCACCGGCGCCACCAAGGGTCAGCAGCACGTTCTTGGCGCCCTTGGCGTGCAGCTCGGCCATAGCGCCCTTGACGGACTCGTCGCCACCACCGCTCACCTTGATGCCAAAGATGTCAAGCAGCTCGTCGTCATTGGGCTTGATCAGCAGTGGCTCCAGAGCAATGAGGTCTGCCAGCTGATGGCTCGAGATATCGAGCACGAACTCGGCGCCCTTTGCCTTCACGCGACGCAGGACCTCGGCCAAGAAGCCCTCGGAAGTGTTGGGAGGCAGCGAGCCGCTGATGACCAGGCAGGTCATGTCATCGAGCGAATCGATAAGTTCAAACATCTCCTGCTCGTTGGCCTCATTGATGGCGGCACCGGCATTGACCATGTTGTACTCGGTGTCGGGACCGGCGTTGAGGAACACATTGACGCGCGTAATACCGTCGGTCCACACGGGCTTGACGGGCACGCCCAGGGCCTCGGCGCCCTTAACGATAAACTCACCCGAGAAGCCGGCGAAGAAACCCAGGATCGTGGTGTCGACACCATAGTGGTCAAGCGTAAACGAGACGTTGAGGCCCTTGCCGTTGGGCGTGTAGACGGCATTGCGGGTACGCGTGACGGTGTTGGCAGCAAGACCGTCGCAGGCGATGTTGTAGTCAATGGCGGGATTTGCAGTGAGCGTGTATATCATGAATGTTCCTTTCACGAAGCAACGTGTTAATGAAAGTATATTCCACGCATCGGTAAAAGGCTAGGACAACTCGGTGAACGGTGTGGAAGCGATGAAGTACGGCAGGACATCTCTCCCCTATGACGGAACAAAAAGGCGCCCTGGCCGAAACCGGGGCGCCGCATGCGCACGAATATGTCGCGTTTCGATTACTGACGATCGAGCTTGCGGACAGCAACGCGCTTGCTGTACTCGTCAACGTGACCAAAGTCGCCAATGCCGACGGACTCGGCAACGTTGGCGCCGGTGGCCATAGCGAGCTTCATGGCCTCCTCGACGTTGTCGCGATCCCTGTACCACTTGTGCAGGAACGCAGCGAGGGTGCAGTCGCCGGCGCAGACGGAAGAGACCAGCTTGATGTTGAACTCACGCTTGGCGTACCAGATGTCCTCGCCGTTGGAGAAGTAAGCGTCGCCGCGGCTACCACGGGTGAGCAGCACGTTCTGAACGCCAGCGTCGTGAGCCATCTTCATGGCGACACGAACCTCGTCGTCGGTGTCGACCGGCACGCCGAAGATGGCCTTCATCTCGTGATGGTTCGGCTTGATGAGCAGCGGCTTCTTGTGAGCGAGCTCCTTGAGCTTGTCGGAGGACAGGTCCAGGACGACGTCAGCGCCACGAGCCTGAGCGTGCTCCATGACCTGAGCCAGGAAGTCGGGCGTAGCTTTGGGAGGCACGGAGCCGGAGACGATCAGGCACTCGAGATCGCCCGCGGTGTCCAGGATGTTGTAGAGCTCCTCCTGGTGCTGCGGCGTGATCGGGGCGCCGGGGTTCAGGATGCCGTACTCGTGCTGGCCATCGTTGACGTAGGTGTTAATGCGCGTGATACCGTCGGTCCAGACCGGGCGGCAGAGGCAACCCAGGTTCATGACCTCCTCGACGATGAACTTGCCCGTGAAGCCAGCGAAGAAGCCGAGCGCGACGGTGTCGACGCCCATCTTCTTAAAGGCGAAGGACACGTCGAGGCCCTTGCCGTTAGCCGTGTAGCTGGCCGAACCGGTGCGGACGTTCTCGTCGGGCTCGAGCGGAGAGCTCGAAACCGTCATGTCGACAGCCGGGTTAGCGGTTAGCGTGTAGAACATTTACAGTACCCCCTGTATATGTGAGGGCCGCGTGGCCGGCCCATTCCAACCACGCGGTTACCTCTGATACCAAATTAGCGAGCTGCGGACTCGAGCAGTGCCTTGACCTCGGCGGCGGTGTTGCAGGCGAGCGCCTTCTCGGCGAGCTCGTCGCACTCGGCCTTGGTCCACTGACTGATGGTCTTACGGGCGCGCAGGATCGACGGAGCACTCATCGAGAACTCCTCCAGGCCCCAGCTGATCAGCAGCGGCTCGAGCAGCGGATCGGCAGCGGCCTCGCCGCACATACCGACCATGATGCCGGCCTTCACGCCGCTCTCGATAATGTTCTTGAGCGAGCGGAGCACGGCGGGATAGTAAACCTGGTACAGGTTGGAGATGGTGTCGTTGCCACGGTCGGCGCACATGGTGTAGCCGATCAGGTCGTTGGTGCCGATGGAGAAGAAGTCGGCGACCTCGGCAAGACGGTCTGCGAGCAGCGAAGCGGCGGGCGTCTCGACCATGATGCCGACCTCGATGTTCTCGTTGAACTTGCGCCCCTCTTCGGTCAGCTCGGCCTTGCACTGCTCGACGAGCTCCTTGACAGCCAAGACCTCCTCGACGCAGGTGACGAGCGGGATCATGATCTTGACGTCACCGAAGGCGCTAGCGCGCAGCAGAGCGCGGAGCTGGACCTTGTACTGGTCGGGATTGGCCAAGCAGTAACGCACGGCGCGGAAGCCCATGAAGGGGTTGTCTTCCTTGACCATATGCAGATACGGAATCTCCTTGTCGCCACCCACATCGAGCGTGCGGATGATGACCGGAGCACCCTTGAGCGCGCTGGCGACCTTACGGTAGGCGTTGAACTGCTCCTCCTCGGAAGGAAGCTCAGCAGAGTCCATGAACAGGAACTCGGAGCGGAACAGACCGATAGCCTCGGCGTCGTGATCGAGCGCGTTGGGCACGTCATCGGGGTTACCGATGTTGCAGGCGATGATCTTCTTGATGCCATCAGCAGTCACGGACGGCTTGCCACGGAAGGCCTCGAGGGCTGCCTTCTCGGCAGCGAAGGCCTCGGCCTTGGCGGTGTAGGCAGCGAGCGTCTCCTCGTCGGGATCGGCCTCGACGATACCCTTGCCGCCGTCGACGACAACGGTCATGCCGTTGCGCAGTGCGGTGCAGCTGTTGGAGACCGAAAGGACAGCCGGGATCTCGAGGGCTCGCGCAATGATCGCGGAGTGCGACGTGCGGCCACCGGTCTCGGTGACGATACCGGCAACGTGGGCCTTATCGATCGTGGCGGTCATGGACGGCGTGAGGTCGTGCACGACAACGACAGTGTTCTCGGGCAGGACGGAGAGGTCGACGACCTCCTTGCCCAGCAGCTCGGCCAGAATACCGGTGCGGATGTCGGCGATGTCAGCCGCGCGAAGACGGAACATCTCGTCGTCCATGGACAGGAACATGTTCTCGAACATGGTCGAGGTGTCCATGAGCGCCTGCTCGGCGCAGGTACCGCCGTCAATGGCGGCGTTGATGGCGTCGGTCATACCCGGGTCCTGAGCCAGGACAATGTGTCCGCTCATGATCTCGGCCTCGGCCTCGCCCACCGTCTCCTTCATGTGGTCGGCCTGAGCCTGGGTCTTCTCGCAGAAGACCGAAAGAGCGGACTGATAGCGCTCCTTCTCTGCTGCCGAATCAGCAACCTCATGCGGCTCAAACGTCAAGTCGGGATCGACGGCGACCATGACGGTGCCGATACCGATGCCCTCGGAAGCGTTGACTCCCTGATACATTCCCATTCCTCTCTCCGTGTCATGTGATAAAGCGTTTTGCCATATCCATGACAAAAGAGCGCAGTTACCTTACAACAGGTCACTGCGCCCCCAAGTATGAACTTAATTGTTCAACATGCGACCCGTTTGAGTTCTACTCGCCAAGACCGCTCTTGATGAGCTCGATGGCAGCAGCCAGAGCCTCGGCCTCGTCGGCGCCGTCGCACTTGACCTCGACCTCGGTACCGCAAGGGATACCAGCAGCCATGAGGGCCATCGGGGACTTGCCGTTGACCTCCTTCTCGGGGGTGACGACCGTCACATCACAGGCGTACTTGCCCATGGTGGAGGCGAACAGACCAGCCGGACGCATGTGCAGACCCTGAGGATTAACGAGGGTAGCCTTCTCAGAAACCATAATTGACTCCTTTTTGTGTTTAACCCCTGTCATGCATGTGGCAGGAGTCAGATTCAGGACGTTGTTTATATTAACTCACATCAAACGGTTTTTCATTATGTTTCAGACGAATTATTGGACAGATGTGTTTGTCGTCCGCTTGCTCGCCGGGCGGGGCGATTAAGTTTGCTGCTCTACAGTCCTGCGCAAGACGGAAAGCACATTAAGTGCTTTCCTTTGCGTGCGGAACTCGAGACAAACTTAATCGCCCCGCCCGGCGGGCGAGCTGCGGAAACTCGGTCGGTCCAGAGCAATATCGTGCAAACGGAAATCTGGCTGATGATCTGTTCGCGACAAAGACTCGATAGGTAGCCCCCTCTATGCCCTTTTGTAAGTTGCGGTGAAATAGGGACTGAATTTGGGGTTGAATCGTTTAAACAGTCCCTATTTCACCGCAACTTATGGGAGGGGTAGAAAAAGGCGGAGGCCCTGGAGAGGGACTCCGCCTTATATACAGGGGGCGATGGTATTCGCGTGTTGCGGGATTAGACCAGGCGGGCGTTGATCGTCTTGGCGATCTCGGCGGCGTCGGTGGAACCCTTGACGGTGGCACGGAAGTCCTCGTCCATGAGCGCCTCGGCGACCTTGGACAGGATCTTAAGGTGCGTGGTGCCGGCCTGGGCACCCGGGATGAGCAGCGCGATGGCCACGTTGACGGGAGCGCCGTCCATGGTGTCCCAACCGGTCACACCGGACTCGTCCTTGACGACGATGACGGCAGCCTCGGTAATGGCGTCGGACTTGGCATGCGGGATGGCGAAGCCCTCCATCATGCCCGTGGTGCCCTCGGCCTCGCGGGCCAGGAAGGCGTTCATCACGGCGTCGGCGTCGCTGGCGATACCGGCCTTGACAGCCTGGTTGGAAACGAAGCTCAGAGCCTCGTCACGAGAAGCGAAGTCCTCGGCGACAAAGACATTCTCGACCTTCACGAAGTCGGCAGCCTCTTCCTTGGGGGCCTCGACGGCAGCGGCCTTGGGGGCCTCAACGGACCTGGCTACAGGAGCGGCCTTCTGATTCTTCTCGAAGTCGTACTTCTTGAAGGCCACGAACAGGATGCCACCGACCACAGCGCCGATGAGGATCGCGAGGACCCACAGCGGACCGTTCTCGACAACGGGCAGGACCAGGAAGCCGCCGTGAGGCGCCGGATCGTGAACGTTGAAGAAGATGGTCAAGATGGAAGCGATGGAAGAACCGAGCATCATGATGGGCATGACGGGCCAGATGTTCTTGGTCATGAACGGAATGGCGCCCTCGGTGATGTGGGTGCAACCAAGGATGAGGTTGACGATACCGGCGTCATGATCCTCCTGGCTGAAGTACTTCTTGCCGACAACGACGGCGAAGGTGGTGATCAGCGGCGGAACGATGCAAGCGGCGGAGACGGCAGCCATGAAGTTGGTGCCGAAGTTGTAGGTCTCGGTGCCGACGCCAGCTTCGAGAGCGGTACCGAGCAGGAAGGTGCCAGTAGCGTAAGCAGCCTTGTTGACCGGGCCGCCCATATCAAAGGCGCACATGCAGCCGATGGCCAGGCCAAGGATCACCGGACCGGAGTTACCGAGGCTCTGCAGGAAATCCATCATACCCTGGTTAATGGCAGCCATGGGGCCGGAAATACCGAGCATGACCAGGCCGACGATGGCGGTAGAGCACAGCGGATACAGAAAGATTGCCTTCAGGCCATTAAGGCTCGCGGGAATTTTAGAGAAAACCTTCTCGAGCAGCAGGATGACATAGCCGGCGAGGAAGCCGCCGACGATGCCGCCCAGGAAGCCGAAGCCCACGCCGGCGCCACCGGCGTCGATCATGCCGGTCTCGGCGTTAACAGGCAGGCCCTGGATGGCAATCATACCGGCAACGAAACCGGGGACGAGCGCCGGGCGCTTGCCGATGGATTCGGCGATGTAGGCGGAAAGCACCGGAACCATAAGGTTCATGGCGATGCCGCCGATGATCTTGAGCATCGCAGCAAAGCTGTTGTAGTCGGCAGCCGTCGAATCAAAGGACGTGATGCCCCACAGGAACGAAATGGCGGTCAGAACACCACCGGCAACGACGAAGACCAGCATGTGGCTGACGCCGTTCATGAGGTGCTTGTAGATGACGTGGCCGATGGACTCCTTCTCCTCGACCTCGTCCTCGACATCGGCGGCAGCGGCAACCGTGTCGTCGCCCTTGGCGGCGAGCGCGCGGTCGATCAGCTTACCAGCAGCCTCGACAGACAGGGCCTTGGAAACACCAACGGAAACCATGGGCTTACCGGCGAAACGCTCAGCCTGGACATCCTTATCGGCTGCGACGACGACGGCCTTGGCACCGGCGATCTCGCTCTTGGTGAGCTCGTTCTCGACACCGACCTGGCCATGAGTCTCGACCTTAATGGTCAGACCGCGCTCGGCAGCTGCCTTCTCCAGCGCCTCCTTCGCCATGAAGGTGTGCGCAATGCCGGTCGGGCAACCGGTCGCGGCGATGATGTCAAACTTAGCCATGTGTCCCTCCTTCTTGAGTACAGCGCCCGCGGGCGCTCCCCTACACGCGCTTCGATGCGCGTTTTTCCACAACTGAAAGATACCAACCTACCGTCCGCGTGAGAAGAGACAAGGCGCAATTCTCCGGTGAAAGGTTCTTTCATAACCGTAAACGGCAAGTGAAAGTTTACCATCAACACTTGAAACGGCAAGGTGTATCTTGTAATTGAAAATGCCCGTATACTATGGCATTGCAAATCAAGTTAGATTTTCATGCCAACCAGGAGCCATCCATGACCGATAGTAGCAAAAGCGCACTTTCCCTCATTAGTACCCACCAGGGATACAGCGAGTCCGAGCAGCGCATTGTCGACTATATATTGGAGCACCAGTCCGAGGCGCCACGCCTCACGGCGGCTCAGCTCTCGCGCGCTGCCGCCACGTCCGAGGCGACCGTTTCGCGTTTCTGCCGCAAGCTGGGCTTTGGCAGCTTCCGCAGCTTTCAGTTTTCGTTGGCGCGCGACTTAGAGAGTCAGCGCAACGAGGGCCTGACCGACGAGGTCTCGCTCGACAACATGGAGCAGAGCCTTAAAAATATCCTCGCCGCCAAGGTGAGTGAGCTTAATGCGACCATCGACGGCATTGATCACGACACGTTGGCCGCAGTTGTACACGCGCTTAAGAATGTCGGCGTTATTGAGTTTGCGGCCGTAGGCAACACCAACGCCGTCGCGCTCGACGCGACGTTCAAGTTCTCGCAGCTGGGCCTTCGTTGCATGGCAAGCACCATCAGCGAGACCTCGATTGGTTTTGCGCTCACGCTGCGCCCCGGTGACGTTATCGTGCTGATCTCAAACTCCGGCAAGTCGCGCCGTCTGAATCGCATGGCAAAAGCGGCTCGCGACTGCGGCGCAACCGTAGTCGTCATCAGCAGCGACAGCAAATCCCCGCTCGCGCGCCTGGCAGACTACACCTTTAATACCGTCAACCACGAAGCACTACTGACAACGGGCGACTTCGCGTTCTCCAAGATGAGCGCCACGATGATCATCGAGGTCATCTACAACTTCCTGCTGCCCGAAATCGAAGACGCCCGCGAGCATATCAGCTACTACGAAGAGCTCATCCAGCCGGATAAGGTTGTGGAGTAAAACGCGTAGTGGGACAAAAATTTCAGTCTATTTTGTCCCACCAACACCGCTGATACGACCTAACCTCGAGCTTCTTCAAGCATCTGCTTGGCATGCGCAAGACTTGCCTCCGATTGGTCGCCGCTGAGCATGCGGGCAATCTCGGCAGTGCGAGCATCCCCAGCCACCTCATCCAGATGCGTCTGGGGAACGTCGCCGGGCTCTTTACTGACCACGTAGTGCTTGTCGGCCATAACCGCAACCTGCGCCAGGTGTGTTACGACGATGACCTGATGCGTGGCGGCAAGATCGGCCAGCACACCAGCAAGAGCGCGGGCCGTGGAGCCGCCGACACCAGCATCGACCTCGTCAAACACCAGCGTATCGACACCGTCCGCGTTACCGAGGACAACCTTACTTGCCAACATGACGCGGCTGAGCTCGCCGCCCGACGCAATGCGGCGCAGGGGACGTGGAGTCAAACCGGCACCGCTGCGGTATAGCAGCTCGTAGCTCGAAGGACCAACGGGCGTCCACTCAGCACGGGGAAGATCACGCGACTCCCAGACGAGCTCGGCGCCGCCCATCTCCAGGCGAGCCATCTGGCGGCAAACCTCGTGGCAGAAGCGCGGGGCCGCCACATTGCGAGCGCGCTTAAGTGCCTTGGCAGCGGCAAACAACTCGTGCTCGGCGCTCCCGAGTGCCTCACGCGCCTTTCTGATCTGTTCATCGCCATCATCGACCAGGGACAGCAGCTCTTGCGAGCGATCGCGCATGGCAAAAACATCGTCCATGGTAGGACCCCACTGACGCAGCAGGCCCTTGAGGTCGGAATACCGCTCACGCATGCGAGCGAGCTCGCGCGGATCGAAGGCGACGCCATCGCGATAGGCACGAAGTTCGTTCGCGCAATCCTCAAGGGAGATACAGGCATCCGAAAGCAAATCGGCAATGTCGCCAAGTTTGCGATCGACGGAAGCCATACGGGAAAGTTCTGCCACGGCGCTGTTCACGGCATCGAGCGCTCCCCCTTCAGAGGCAAGCGATGCATGGGCATCATTAGCTGTGGCAACCAGCACCTCGGCATGTTCGGAGCGCGGCAGCAGTTCCTCGAGTTCCTCATACTCGCCCGGTTTGGGGTCGACCTCGCCGATACGCTCGAGCGCAAAGCGCGCTTCCTCGACGCGGCTCCCCTGCGCACGCGAGGTCTCTTCGACACGTCGAACCTCCTTAGCGGCAGCGCGCGAAGCCTTAAAGCAGGCGCGGTAGTGCTCGAGCGCCTCGAGTGCAGGGCGCCCTGCCCAGGCATCGACCATCGCAACATGATGCGCCGGATCGAGCAAGCGCTGGTGCTCGTGTTGGCCGCACAGATCCATCATCACGCCAACGCGCTCCGAAAGCTCGCGCACACTGGCGATGCGTCCGTCAATCTTCACTCGGCTGCGGCCCTCGGCAGAAAGACTGCGCTGCACGATGAAGCCCTCCGTGTCGTGCGGGCCGTCAAACAGGCGCGCCTCGACGCTCGCCAGCGCCTCGCCCTCGCGCACCATAGACGAATCCGCGCGCTCACCCAAAATAAGCTTGAGGGCCGAGAGCAGCGCGGTCTTGCCGGCACCGGTCTCGCCGGTCAGGACAGTCAGGCCGGCACTCGGCAGCAGCGTCGCCTCGCGAATGAGCGCAATGTTAGAAACCTGCAGCTCATCGATCATGACGGACTCCGTAGAATACGCGGCTCACCGAGTTATAGAAGCTCTCGGGGCCGTAATCCAGCAGCAGCACATCACCGGGCCCGCGACGCACCGCCACGCTCTCAACGGTGCCATCGCAAGTAATAAATTGTCCATCGATAGCGATCGCCGGAACGCTCGGACGGTCATCAGACATAAAGATTTCGACGACATCACTCGGCGAAGTCAAGAAGGCACGGGCCTGAATGGTGTGCGGCGCAATAGGTACGCAGACCATACCCGTATAGTCGGGGCTCACGATGGGGCCACCGGCACTGAGCGCGTACCCCGTAGAACCAGTCGCCGTGGACACGACCACGCCGTCGCCACGCAGTCGGTCGATATGGTGGCCCGACACCGTGATGTCGAACTCGACCATATCGGACAGCGGACCGCGGGTAAGCGCCATGTCGTTGAGGGCGAAGGTGCGCACGACATCCTTCGTACCGTCTTCGCGCACGGACACGATATCCGCGGCGATGGTGGCGCGACGGCTCACGTGCAGCTCGCCGGAAAGGGCGTCGCTCACGACCTGCAGAATGTCGCGCTCCTCGGGGCTCGCAGCAGTTAAAAAGCCCAGGTGACCATAGGAAAGACCGAGGATAGGAATCTCGCGATGGTTGAGGATGCGGGCAGCGCGCAGCAACGTACCGTCACCGCCGAGCGTAATGACCAGATCGGAGCCGTCAATATCAGGCGTGCTCTGAATCTTCGATCGCTGGTCGGCAGCCCATGCGACCTCATAGCCCTGGCGCGTCAGCCAAAGCTCGAGCATCAGGCCGCTCTCGACCGCCTCTTGCTTGTAGTAATTGGGAACCAGAAAGACCTTCATAGCGTTGCAGCTTTCTCGCTCAAAACCGATACCTGGGATTGCAGCACGTCTTGCGAGCGGTCGCCAGATTCAAATCTCGTGCCGTACAGGAAAAACTCAACGTTGCCCTTGGCACCATGAATGGGCGACACGCACACATCGACCGGGAACAGCCCCTTGGCAGCAAAGAGCTCAACCGCCGCCACGAGCGTATCGCGGCGCACGGCGGGATCGGTCACAATGCCGCCCTCGCCCACCAGCGCCGCCGGAGCTTCAAACTGCGGCTTTACGAGCGTGCAGAATGCACCCGTAGGCGCCAGGCACGCCAGTACCGCATCGATAATGTTCGCGATGCTGGTAAACGAGACATCACACACAGCCAGGTCGATGGCGCCGGCATAGCCAAGCTCAGGCAGCTGCGTCACGTTTGTGCGCTCATGCAGCGTCACGCGATCGTCCTGACGCAACGACCAATCGAACTGGGCGCGACCCACGTCCACAGAGACAACAGTCGCAGCTCCGCGCTTGAGCAGGCAATCGGTAAAACCGCCGGTAGAGCAGCCCACATCCAAACAGGCAAGGCCCGTCGGATTGATGCCAAACGCATCAAGCGCGCCTTCGAGCTTAAGACCGCCGCGGCCAACATAGGGAATACGCCCCTTCACGTGCAGCGGCAGCCCCGGCATCACCTTAAGACCCGGCGAAGTCAAGCGCTCGCCGCCACTCGAGACCAAGCCGGCCATAAGAGTGCGAAGGGCATCCGCGCGATCGGCGCAGATGCCCTGTGAAATCAGTTCGTCATCAAGACGCACGCGTTTCATGAATGCCATCAACCATTCGTATCCAGAGATGCGGCCTAGCTATCCTGGGATTCGTTTGCCGCATCCTCATCGTATTCCTGTTCGAGCTTATCGGCCTCACGCGGCGTCAACTCAAACTTGTCGACCATATCGACCGCGCGGGAGCCCAGCTCAATCGCCTCGTCAAACAGATCGAGCGAACGCTCCAAGGACGTATCCTTGGAGCGAACGGTAGCGATGATCTGGTCCAGGCGATCCGAGATCTCATCGAAGTTGCGGACGGAACCCTCTGGCATGGCTACTCCTCGACGGAGTCGGCCTCGACGGCCTCAGCAGCGTCCGCATCCTCGGCAAGTACACCGGCGGCAGCCTGAGCGGCAGCGACCTTGGCGGCCGCCTCGGCAGCCTGCGCCTCCTCGCGAGCGCGATCTTCGGCCAGCAGCTCCTGGTACAGATCCTCACCCGGCAGCTCCTCGCTACGAGCGATCTTGCCCAGCACGCCGTTGACAAACGACGCGGACTGATCGGTGCCATAGGCCTTGGCAAGCTCGACGGCCTCGTTGATCACGATGGCGTCCGAGACCTCCTCGTCGGTGAGGAAGCGCATCTCGTAGACGGCGATACGCAGCAGGTTGCGGTCGGCGCCGGGCATGCGCATAAGATCCCAGTTCTTGGCGACGGCGCGCAGGGCACAGTCGATGCGATCGATATGCTCGTAGGCACCACGGCAAAGCTCGAGCGCATAGGGGTCGAGGGGGCCCTTCGAGATCAGGAAATCGCCCTCGAGGACGCGCTCGAGCGGGCTGTCCGTGGCCTCGGCCTGAAACAGCAGCTGCAGCGCCTGACTGCGGGCAAGCGTGCGCCCGCGATAAACCTTAAGGCTCAAAGGTTACTCCTTGGGGAAAACGAGGCCGTCAATGCAAACGTCGACGCGCTCGACCTCGACGCCCACCTGAGCATCGATGGCGGCGACCACGGCGGCGCGAACGGCCTCGGCGAGTTTCTTGAACGGATAGCCAAAGAACACCACGACACGCACGGTGAGTGCGAGCTTGTCGCCAACGACCTCGGCCTCGACCGCCGGCTCGGAAGCCGGGGCCTTGGACGAGAGCATCATGGAGACAAGATTAGTGGCAAGGTCCTTGACGCCAACGGAGGCGATGCCCTCGACATCGGACACGGCGCGCGAGACGATGGCGGTCAGAACATCGGGCGAAATGCCGATGCCGTCAATCTTGATTTCCTGGGGCATGAGTCCTCCTAGAGAAGTTGGTTGCTAGACGCGGGAGACGAACTTGCCGCCGCGGGTGTCAACCTTGATGACCTCGCCCTCGTTGAGGTACATGGGGACCTGGATGACAGCGCCGGTGTCGATCGTGGCCGGCTTGGTGGAACCCTGGACGGTGTCGCCCTTAAAGCCCGGGTCGGTTTGGACAATGGTGGTCTCGATGAACATCGGCGGGGTCACGCCCATGAGCTCATCGTCGGCGAAGAGCAGCTGGCAGATGTCGTTCTCGCGCAGCCACTTGGAGTTCTCGCCCACCATGTCCTCGGGAACGGGAACCTGCTCATAGGACTCGTTGTCCATGAAGATGTAGTCGGTGCCATCGTTGTAGAGGTACTGGAACTCACGGGTGGTGAGCATGACGCTCTCGAACTTGGTGCCGGCGTTGCAGGTGTTCTCGACGACGCGGCCGCTCTTGATGTCGCGGGTCTTGTAGCGCACAAACGCGCCGCCCTTGCCCGGCTTGACATGCTGGAACTCGACGATGGTGTAGACCTTGTCCTTGATGCGGAGACCGAGGCCGTTCTTGAAGTCGGCGGTAGAAATGGTAGGCATAGCGACCTTTCTTGTTATGGGCAGAACGCACAAGCGTCCAAATTACATACGATAGAAATTATACACTTGCAGGCGGCGCCTGCGGCGAGCGCATAAAAAGAGAACGCGGGGCGTCCGAATCGATCCGGACGCCCCGCCCCAAACTATCTACCGAAGTAGACTAGCAGTCGATAATGTGCAGGTCGTGCGGGGTCTTGGTGAAGGGCTCGTAGCCGTTCTCGGTGACCACGCCGTAGTCCTCCAGGCGCACGCCGCCCACGCCGGGCAGGTAGACGCCGGGCTCCATGGTGACAACCGAGCCGATCTCGATGGTGTTCTTACTGCGGTTGAAGTTGGGCAGCTCGTGGATGTCGATACCAACGCCGTGGCCCAGACCATGGTTGTAGTAATCGCCATAGCCGGCATCGCCGATGATCTTCTTAGAGAGCTTGAAGATGTCGTTGCCCTCGACGCCCGGATGGATGGCGGCGACGCACTCCTCGTGTGTACGGCGCACGAGCGCGTACAGGTCGAGCTGCTCCTGCGTGGGCTCGCCCATCACGACGGTGCGTGTCATGTCGGAGCGGTAATCGCAGTAGCCCGCGCCGTAATCCATAAGAACGAAATCGCCCTTCTCGATGACACGGTCACTCGGCACGGCATGCGGGTTGGCGGTGTTGGGACCGCTCGCCACGATAGAGCCGAAGGCCAGGCTGTCGGCGCCGTTGGCGAACATAAAGTTCTCGAGCTCGTTGCGAACCTGCTTCTCGGTCATGCCGGGTTTAATAAAACCGAGCATATGCTGGAAGGCGGCATCGGTGATCGACTGCGCATGGCGCATGAGCTCGATCTCCTCGGAGTCCTTGATGGCGCGCATCTTGCGGATGTCATCATGCATCAGCGGCAACATGCAGGCGACGGAACGGTCCTCCAGGCCGCGCTGAATACCCTGGTAGAAGTTGATCTGCATGTCGTCCTCGACAGCGCAGACGCGACACTTGTTGGCCGCGATCTTGCCGGCGACCCAACCGGGGATGGTGCCCTCGTCCATGTCGTAGACCCAGGGGCTGCCAGCGGGCGTGTTCTCCTCAAAGCTGTTGAGGTAGCGCGAGTCGGTGTGGAACAGGCACTGGTCGGCCGTAATAAACGCAGCGTGCGGGAACTCGAAGGTGTAGTCGAAGACGCCCTTCACGCCCGTAAGCCAACGAAGGTTGGCCTCGTCGCGCACCACGATGGCGTCGTAGCCACGCTCGGCCATAAGGGCACGGACACGCTCGATACGACCGGCAGGACCGGCAGCAAACTCAGACATGCAGATTCCTTTCTTGTTGTCTCTATAAAGACGGGACGGGTCTCAATCAATGTACGGAATCGTATGCGATCCGCAACCGATTGAAAACCCGCCCCTCAACATGATACGAAAGACGATGGATGTCAATAAATCTTAGAGAAGTTCTTTGCGAGAAGCCAAGTAGGCATGAGCGTGGCGTTCAAGAACCTCGTCCTCAACGCTCGTTAGACGAATGGCGCCGAGCGCCGCGGGCAGCGGCAACATGCTGCGGTTCGAGCGTGCAAACTGCTGCTTGCGGAACTCCTCGATATATGCGGCAGGCTCCAGATCGAAGGCAAGTTCCTCGATACCAAAGTCCTCCAGGCAGTCATCGACCTCAAAAACGTAATCGATATCGAAGTCGCAGGCGTCATGTGCTAGGCGCGCCTCAAAGCGCATGCCCTCGGACAACAGCTGGTAGGCAGGGACCTGCGAAGCGGCATCGCCCAAGCAAGCGCGCAAGGTACGCTCCCCCGTCTTGCCAAAATCGAGCGCATGGCGGGCGCTCGGGTTCGTGGCCATCAGTACGTCCTTGCGGGCAGTCTGAGACCATTGAACGGCATTGACGAGCGCGACCTCCTCGCCCGCGAGAATCTCGGGGACGGTCTCAGTAAACTGATTCCAGCGGGACTTACTGCTCGAAAGCATGGTGCCAACAAGTACCACATAGCCGAGCTTGAGGTCCTCGGGGTCCGCCTCGCGAACAAGGTCGAGGTCACACACGACCAAGCCCGGTTCGGGACGGAACGCGATGGCGGGAAGCGCATTGGCCGACGAAGCGACGAGCGGCTTCATGGTCGTCGCGACCGTGAGCATTGCATCGAAGGTCGTCGGCAGCAACGCGCACTCGGTTCGGCCACACCACTGGTTGGCGCACCAGCTAACAACCGAGCAGGTCGCTGTGTCGCCGACAGCGACAACGAGATCGTCGCAGGTAATGCCGTTAGCCGAAAGGGCGCCAAAGACGGTATCGGCATCGGCCAGCGTAGCACCGGCAGGCGAAACCTCGAGGACTAGCGGCGACACGACAAAACCGGCGTCGACCAGCGCATGCTCGACGACCTCACCAAAACGCTCGGATGTGGCGGAGTTCCAAACCACCATTGCGCGCTTAGGCTTGCCCACAGCCGAGGCAAACATGCGCGACAGCTCATCGAACGCGCCCAATCCGACGCGGACATCGACACTGCGGTTTTGGAAATTGATCAGTTGACGGCGAATCATAGCAGTCCACGCTCCAAAAGCATCTCGGCACAAAGGTAGGAAACGTCCTCGAAGGACTTGTTGCGAATATCAAGGGTAAGGTCGGCGGCCTGGCGATACAGCGGACGGCGATGTTCAAACAGGCGCGCAGCGTGCTCGGGCGAACGGAAATCGGGGCGCGTGTCGGACCGACGAATCTGGCGAATCGAATCCTCGAAGTCGCCCTCGAGGTACACGCACGTACCCATTTCGTGCATCAGCTCAATATTCACCGGCGTCTCGACGATACCGCCCCCGCACGAAACCAACAGGCTGCGCTCACTTTGGAGCGAACGGAGCGCCGAGGTCTCGAGCTCACGAAAACGATCCTCGCCCTCGGTCTCAAAAATCTCGGTTACCGACTTACCGCAACGGCGCACGACCAGGCGGTCGGTATCGATAAAACGCCGCTTGAACATGGTGCCGACGTTGCGCGCGAGCGTCGATTTGCCCGCGCCCAAAAAGCCGATAAAGAAGATATGGTCGCAGCCGTGTTTGATGTGCTGAGACATGGCGAAACCTATTCCTCGCAGGGAAGGTCGCGCAGGGCCCGGCGCTCAAAGATACGGAAGATCTGCGTATACCACAGGTCCTGGGTTGCCTGCGGCTTGACCAGAATAGTGTCAACGCCGGCAAAGTTTCCGCTCCATACGTCGGTGTACAGCTGGTCACCGATCAGTACGGACTCGTCGGCCGTGGCGCCCAGACGCTTAAGACCCGCCTTCAAGGCAAACGGGGCAGGCTTCATGGCGTGGCTGATGGCCTCGAGTCCCAGCTCGCGTGCAGAACTCATGACCTGGTCGCGATGCCAGTTGTTGGACACCATGCACAGCTTAAAACCCTTGGCGCGGGCGGCGTCGAGCCAAGCGGAAACCGCGGTGGGAACCTGCTCGGTGTCGCGCGGCACGAGGGTGTTATCGCGATCGAGCAGAATGGCGCGTTTACCGTCGGCCCACAGGGTATCAAGGTCGATGCGATCGACCGAGGCAACGTATCGTTTGGGGCTAAAAATCCTCATGTTAATTCCAAGACTGTTGATGCTCTTCGTAGGTTTGCGAGAAGTACTCCTCGTCCTGCGTAATGTAGAAATACAGGTCCTCGGAGTCGGTCGGCTCAAGCGTGGCCTTGAGTGCCTCGAGCGACGGAGAGCAGATGGGCGTGGGCGGCAGACCCTCGTGTTTATAGGTGTTATACGGACTATCGCTCTGCAGGTCGTCGGCGGTAACCTCGCCACCGGTGACATACATCATGGTCGCATCGCTGTTGAGATAGCGCAGACCGTCGAGCTTGCCGGCAAGGCGGTTGTAGAAGACCGAGGCCACGTGCGCACGTTGATCGGCGTTGAGGCCCTCGCGCTCAACGATAGAGGCCAAGTTGACGATGTCGTAGTCGGACATCTCCACGCCGTAGCGTTCCTTGATCTTGGCTTCGCAGCTCGCAAAGTCAAGCGACTTGTACTCGGTTTTAAACTGATCGAGCATGGCGCGAATCACGTCATCGGCCGTCGGCGAATCGCCCAGCGAATAGGTCTTGGGGAACAAGAAACCCTCGAGCGAATCGTTGGCGACGCCCTTAAGGAAGCTATAGTCGTCAACGTAGTTGGAGGCCTTGGCCTGGTTGAGGAAGTCTTCCTTAGAGATGCTGTCGTAGGCCTGGGCCACACGGTCGGCGACTTGATCGACCGTTAGGCCCTCAGGGATAGTCAGCGCATTGGAGCCCGCGTTGGGGCCTTCCATGAGCTGCTGAACAACCTTGGTCGCATCCATGAGTGTGGTGAACGAATAATCACCAGGCTTGAGCGACATATCGGCGTTGAGCTTTTTCACAGCCGCATAGTAATCCTTGGGATTTTCGACGATATGGTTCTCAGAGAGAATCGAGGCGATAGTATCGCCCGAGGCACCGTCGGGAATCGTGATAGTAACTTGCTGGCCAGCAGCGACTTTCGCATCCTCACCGCCAAAGAAGCCCTTGACGGCTGGCACGACAAAGAAAACGATCGCGACAAGCGCAAGCACGGCGACGACGCCACCGATAATCATAGGCACCGGGGAGCTTTTCTTTTGTGTACCACGGCGGACGTGCGTGTTATAGCTCGAGCGCGTAGCCGGAGCAACGCCGTGGGAACCGAGAGCGTGATGCGAATGCGACTGGGGGGCCTGCACTCGCTGGGTAGATGCCTGCTGCTTAAAGCGGGTACCGCCTGCAGGCTGGGCCGAACGAGCAGAAGGCTGCTGACCCGTCCGTTGAACAGGTTGGGCCGAACGAGAGAAGGACTGCGCCGGGCGCGCGGCAGGCTGAGCTGCGCGCTGCGTCGGCTGTGCCGGACGCTGGCCAGGCTGGGCAGGGCGCGACGCCGGCTGCTGTGTACGATTCGGCTGGCGCGGATCGGAAGCACTAGGCATGCGAAACCTCCTCGTTTTTACGATCGAGCCACGTCTGCAAAAACAGGCTGGCGGCAATCATGTCGATCTTGCCCCTCATCTGCTTTTCGTTGAGTCCCTGCTCGCGCAGGATACGCTTGGCCTCTTGCGAGGACAGACGCTCGTCCTCAAACTCCAACGGAAGATCGAGCTCGTCGGCAATCTTTTGCGCCACAGCGGCAACGCGCTCGGCCTGAGGGCCGGGCTCACCGGCCATGGTCAGGGGACGTCCGCTTACCAGGATGTCGGGCTCATAGTCCTCAACCAGGTAGCGGAACGTCTTGGCCATACCGGTGACCTCGGCAGCCGGAAGCACCTTGACAGGCATCGCCATCTTGCCATCACGGCTCGAGACGGCGATGCCAATCCTGGTCTCCCCTATGTCCAGCGCGAGCGCAACCACAGCGACTTCTTAGATTCTTAGGCGCCGAGCGCGGTCTTAGCGGCCGCGAGGGCATCGGCGATGCCGGCAGCATTCTTGCCACCGGCCTGGGCCATGTTGGGACGACCGCCACCGCGACCGTCGACCAGACCCGCGATCTGCTTGATCACGTTACCGGCGTGGAAACCGGCCTTGACGGCGTCATCGGAGCCGGCAGCGAGCAGGGCCGGAGTGCCCTTCTCAGTCACACTGGCGACGACACAAGCGACAGGGCCGGCGACCTTCTGATGCACGGTATCCCATACGTTGCGCAGGTCGGCAGCCTCAAGGCCCTGGAGCTCAGCGACAACGAGCTTATAGCCGTCAAGCTCGACGGCGTCCTCGATGGCGCTGGAGATGGCGTCGGAGGAGCCACCGGTCAGAGCCTTCTTGAGCTTATTGGACGTCTCGCGCAGCTCGGCCTGCAGGTTCTCCACGCGGGCGGGAACCTCGTCGACGCGGCACTTGAGCGCAGTAGCAGCGGCGTCAACGAGTGCCAGGCGGTCGGCCATATAGTCGAGGGCACCCTTAGAGGTCACGGCCTCGATACGGCGGACATTGGAGCCCGTGGAGGACTCGGAAATGATCTTGAACAGGCCGATCTCGGCGGTGTTGGCAGCGTGTGTGCCACCGCAGAGTTCGCGGGAGAACGGCTGGTCCTCAGCGCCCACGGAGACGACGCGGACGACGTCGCCATACTTCTCGCCAAACAGGGCAACAGCGCCGGCAGCCTTAGCCTCGTCGATGCCCATGACACGGGTCACGACCGGCTTGGAAGCGAAGATCTGCTGGTTGACCAGGTCCTCAACAGCCTTGAGCTGCTCGGAGGACAGGGCCTCGAAGTGCGTGAAGTCAAAGCGCAGGTGCTCGGGCGTCACCAGCGAGCCGGCCTGGGAGACATGCTCGCCCAGGACCTGCTTAAGCGCAGCGTCGAGCAGGTGGGTGGCGGTGTGGTTGCGGCGCAGGAAACCACGGCGCTCGGCGTCGAGCGCGGCGGTCACGGTAGCACCGACGGTCAGCGTGTCCTCGGCAACGTGTGCGACATGGGCATACAGGCCGTTGTGGTTCTTGGTATCGGCAACGGTCAGAACAACGCCCTCGGCGGAAAGCTCGCCGGCGTCACCCTGCTGGCCGCCCATCTCGGCGTAGAACGGGGTGCGGTCGAGCACGACCTCGACGTCCTCGCCGGCGGCAGCGGACTCGACGGACTCGCCGTTGCGAACGATGGCGACAACCTTGGCACCCTCGATCGCATCGTTGTCATAGCCGTCGAACTCGGTCGCGGCGACCTTGTCGGAAAGCTCGACCCACACGTCGTTGAAGCTGCCCCAGGCATCGCCCTTGGCGTTGGCACGAGCGCGGGCCTTCTGGTCCTCCATGCAGGCGGTGAAGCCGTCCATGTCGACGTCGTGGCCAGCAGCGCCGGCGATCTCGACAGTCAGGTCAATGGGGAAACCAAAGGTGTCGTGCAGCTTAAAGGCAACGTCGCCCGGAAGGACGGAGCCGTCGGCAAGCGCTGCCAGGGCCTCATCCAGGTAGACGCGACCGTTGTCGAGCGTCGTGGAGAAGCGCTCCTCCTCGGAGGCGACGATACCCTTGACGAGCGCGACGTTCTTGAGCAGCTCAGGATAGGCCTCGCCCATCTGAGCGTTGACCTCGTCAATAAACTTGGTCAGGAAGGCGCCCTCGATGCCCAGCAGGCGACCGTGGAACACGGCGCGGCGGAGCAGGCGGCGAAGGACGTACTCGCGGCCCTCGTTACCGGGGAGGATGCCGTCGGAAATCATAAAGTCGACGGCACGGGAGTGATCGGCGATGATACGCAGCGAGCGGCTGGCACCGGAGTAATCGTCGGCGTCATAGGTCTTGCCGCTGATCTCCTCGCCCAGCTTGATGAGGTGCTGCATCAGATCGCCGTCGTAGTTGGCGGTCTTGTGCTGCATGATAGCGGCCATGCGCTCCAGGCCCATGCCCGTATCGAGGTTGCGGTGCGGCAGCTCCGGCATGGAGCCGTCCTCCTGGCGGTCGTACTGGGTAAAGACGAGGTTCCAGAACTCCAGGAAGCGGTCGCAGTCGCAGCCGGGCTTACAGTCGGGGCTGCCGCAGCCGACGTCCTCGCCCATGTCAAAGTAGATCTCGGAGCACGGACCGCAGGGGCCGGTGGGGCCGGCGGCCCAGAAGTTGTCGTCCTCCCCCAGACGCGAGATGTGGTCCTCGGCAACGCCCAGGGAACGCCACACGTCATGGGTCTCGTCGTCCTCGGTAAAGACGGTGAAGTACAGGCGGTCGAGCGGCAGCTTGAACTCCTTGGTGATGAGCTCAAAGGCCCAAGCGCAGGCCTGCTGCTTGGAGACGCCGCCAAAGGAGAAGTCGCCGAGCATCTCAAAGAAGGACAGGTGACGGCCGTCCTCGCCGATGCAGTCGATGTCGTTGGTGCGGACGCACTTCTGGCAGGAGATCGCGCCGATCTCCTTCATGGTCTTCTTGCCCTGGTAATACTCCTTAAACTGGTTCATGCCGGCGTTGGCAAGCAGCAGCGAAGGATCGTCGGGGACGAGGGACGAAGAAGGATAGAGCTTAAGACCGCGCTCCTCAAAGAAGTTGAGGAACTTAGAGCGAATCTCAGCCGTAGTCATTGACGGGTAGTCAGCACTCATAGAGGGAATCTCCTCGGTTTCACATCGAAACAGTTCAAACGTAACGATATTACCATCCCACCGCGCCTGTGCAAAAAAGAGGGTCGCCAAACAGCGACCCTCCAGCGAAAGTGCACGTTATTTAGTACTGCGCGATCCTTTGAAAAAGGACTGCTGTAGAATTACATATAAGATTCACCCGGAAGGAGCGATCGATGAAAAGCAAACGATTTGTCCTGAATGCACTTCTGGTTGTAGCACTTTTAGCGCTCTTGGCCTTCTCATGCTGGTATGCAAACCAACCAGCATTTGGCTACGTATTGTATGCAGTAATGTCCGGCGATAAAGCTTATTACACTCTACGCGCAATTGACGTTCTCTATTTCTATGTAGCCGGCCCCTTATCAATCGCTTTGCTCGCGTTTCTTGTCATTTACAACTTCAAGAAACGCTAGCGGTGCCTATTTGAAATCCGAATCGTCCATGGAGCCGTCGATACCGGTTTTGGTATCGTCGTCCGAGTTGGAGCCATCGTCCTTGGCGAAGGGATTCTTGAAGAAGCCCGTGGCATCGGGTTGCAAACCCGAGAGCTTGATCCAGGGATTATCGAACTCGGGCTTAGGCATCGCCTGAGCCTCGGGCGCGGTCTCGTTGCCGATGAGCTCGGACTCGTAGATGAAGGTGTCGTCGCCGAGCGCGTCGTAGGCGGCGACCGGGTTGCCATCGGCATCGCGGTACGGTGTGCCCTTAAACACGGCGCCGTCATAGGCCACAAGCTGGCGGCCGGTCTCATTCTCGAAGTAGTACACGAAGATACCCTTGAGGGCCGCGCACAGCGGGATGGCAATAATCATGCCGATGGGGCCCATGAGTGCCGAGCCAATAACGAGCGCCGTGAGGCTCATGATGGGATGCACCTGCACCGAGCTCTGCATGACCTTAGGAGAAATCACGTTGTCGGTGACGTTTTGCGCGACCATCGTCACGATGAGCGTCCATAACGCCAACATGGGGCTGAACATGAAACCGAGCACTGTGGCGATTGCTGCGCTCACCCAAGGGCCGACGACCGGAACCAAATGCATGATGCCGGTAAAGATAGCCATGAGCGCCGCATACGGATGCCCGATGATCATAAAACCGATAAAGGCGAGGAAACCACCGCAGATGGACGTCACGACCATACCGCGCATGTAGCCGCCGACAGAGCGAGAAAGGATGGCGACCATAAAGCGGTACGAGGTCTCCTTCTCCTGACCGATGATGGTGCAAATCTCGCGGTGCATGCGAGGGTAGTCGCAGGCCATCCAGTATGCAAGCACCAGACCAAGGAAGATCACGAACAACTGCGAGGCCGTATTGGTGATGAGCGGGAACACGCCGCGGCCAAGCTCGGCAGCAATCTGAGACACATACTTCGATGCCACGGCAACCAGCGACGACAGGTTGTCGTCCAAATACTCCTTGAGCGGCGTGTTGTTGAGCGTCTTGGCATGCGAGATCATCTCGTTGAGGTCGCCACCCGCAACACGAAGCTGCTCGGGTAGGCGGCTCAGGACTTCCATGATCTGACCAAAGAGAATCGGCGACAAGATGCAAACGACACCGACGAGCACGGCAACAACAACAATAAGCGCGATAAGCGAACCAATGCCGCGATTCACGCCATGGTGCTCGAGCCAGTTGGTGATCGGGGACATCACAAAGGCAATGATGGAACCAACAGCGAGAAACTCGATAACCGGCGCCAAGATGCCCATAAGGTTAAAGATGACAGCGGCGATGACAATGCAGCCGACAACAGCCCAAATGCGAAGCGTCAGAATGCGGGTGTCGCGCAGCACGCGATCGGTTTGTTGGGGGTGCTCACTCATGAACGAATCATCACTCCGTCGGGGTCGATCTTGTCCTGAATCTTCTTAAGCGTGCGGCGCAGCAGACGCGAAACCTGCACCTGAGAAATACCCAGCTTCTTGGCGATCTCGATCTGGGTCATGCCCTTCACAAAGCGCAGCTCGATCACCTCGCGCTCGCGCGGCGAGAAATCACGGATGGCTTCCTCGATCACTAGGCGGTCATCGGTAAAGTCGAGCTCGTTGTCGTCGTCGGCGTAACGGTCGAGAATCGAGGGGGCATCGTCGGAATCGGACGCACCAGGAGCCTCGATGGGCACCGAGGTATAAGCCGAAGACGATTCCATAGCCTCGAGGACCTCATCGACAGTCACATCTAGATACTCAGCGATCTCCTCAACCTTGGGCGAACGCTGCAGCTCGTTGGTAAGTTTGTCAGTAGCCTGGTTGACCTTGGCCGAGAGCTCCTGCAGACGACGCGGTACGCGCACGCTCCAGCCCTTGTCGCGGAAATGGCGTTTGATCTCGCCCAGGATAGTGGGTGTCGCAAACGTCGTGAACTCGAGTCCGCGCTCGGGATCAAAACGGTCGATAGCCTTGAGCAAGCCCAAATAGCCGACCTGCATGAGGTCGTCGAGCGGCTCGCCGCGATTCTTAAATTTGTTGGCAAGAAACCTTACCAGGTTCATATGGGACATGACGAGCTGCTCACGGGCGTCCGGATCACCGGTCTCCTTGTAACGACGAAACAGCTCGCGGGTTTTCTCCTTGTCCCAAGCGGTCTTGCCGCTCCGGGAACGTTCGGTCATATTAGATATCCGCCTTGAGGTCGAGGGAAAGCGTCAGGGGCGCCGCAGTCTTTTCGTAGGAGTCGCACACGCTCGCGAGGATGAGCTCGGCATACACCGCAGCCTGGTCGTCTTCATCGACCGTAGCCTGGTCGCCAAAGGTAATAGTCATGCCAACGTGGGTCTCATCGACATCGAATTTGATGGTGATGTCATCGCAGTCGACCGCGGTGCAACCAAAGATGAAAGCCTCCTCGGCAGCCATGCGGATGTCCTCGATGCGATCGACAGACATAGAGCACAGGGCACCAACGTTGGCTGCCGTCATGCGCACAAGGCGAGCGAGACGCGGGTCACCGGCAACGGTCAGCGTGATAGGGCAGGTTGCTTCGCTACTCATCGCAGGACTCCTCAGAGGTCTCGGCGGGCGTATAGGTGTAATACTGAGCCGGCTTGGATACAGACTTCTGACCATCATCGTCGCCCGCGGCGGCCTCGTCCTCGCCAATTAGGACGCGCTCGGTAGGCTGCTCGGCCTCCGCAGCGGCAGCGGCGAGCTTGCGATCGGCGTCGGCTGCAGGAGCCTTCACCTTATTGAAGAGCTTCTGCACAGCACCGGCGGCAGAATCAGTCACGCTTGACACAGCATTGCTGGCCTCGGCCATGCTACCGGTGACCTCAGAAATGTCGCGAACCACGGCTTCGACCTCTACGAGATTGGAGGTAAGGGCGTCGACGGCGGTCTTGCTCGATTTAAGCAGCGGCTCCATCTGGGCAAGCGCCGGCGTAAGCTCATCGACAGCGCCATCGAGCTTTGCCACCACAGGCTGAGCCTCGGCGATGGTGTTGTTGAGGTCGTTCACGGTCTTATCGAGCGAGTCGACAACGGCGCGGGTCTTGCGCAGGGTAAGCGCGAGCTCAACGATGGCCCACACGCCGGCAACAGCGAGCAGCAGCAGGGCGATTTGAATGGGACTCATACAAGCCTCCCAAAGGAATCGATATACAGACGGTTTCCATGGTACCCCAAAGGGGACCGAACATGCCATGGGCAGCAACGTGGGACAAAATTATCAGCAGCTACTTCGGTGCATTCCCGCTGCGGTCGCGTTCACTTTGCTCTACGCGCCATTCTTCCCAACCGCGGCCGGCAGGCTGCCAGAATGCGCCGCGCTCCAACCCCTCGGGCAAATAGCGCTGATCGACCCAGCTTTCGGGATAATCGTGCGGGTATTTGTATACACCGTACTCGTCGCTGCCGGGACGGTGACGATCGCGAAGATAGCTGGGCACCTCGCGAAGCCCACTAGAATGGATATCGGCCAGCGCCGCATCGATCGAAGCCTCACACGCGTTGGATTTTGGCGCCAAGCACACATAGAGTGCAGCCTGAGCCAGGTTAATTCGGCACTCGGGATAGCCGATGACCTCGGCAGACTTAAACGCGGCATGTGCCACCAAAAGCGCCTGCGGGTCAGCGTTGCCAACGTCCTCAGAGGCATGAATCATAATGCGGCGAGCGATAAACTTAGGATCCTCCCCAGCATCGATCATGCGCGCGAGCCAATAGATCGTGGCATCGGGGTCACTACCGCGCATGGACTTGATGAACGCACTGATGATGTCGTAGTGCATGTCGCCGTTTTTGTCATACGTAAAGCCGCGACGCGGGTTGGCAATCTTCACGTCATCCACGGTGATGGGATAGCGCTCCCCCGCCGCAGGCGCTGGCGTTCCCTCGGTATCGGGACGCGTGACGGCAATCTCGCTCGCAAGCTCGAGCGTCGTGAGCGCCGAGCGAGCGTCACCCGCTGCCAGCGTGCAAATGGTCTTGACCGTATCCTCATCGGCCGAGAACTTTCCGTTCAAGCCCTGTGGTGCCTCGAGCGCACGCTCAATAAGCGTGGCGATATCCTCATCCTTCAGATGTTCAAGCTCCACCACGCGCCCGCGCGACAACAGTGCCGAGTTGACCTCAAAGTACGGGTTCTCTGTCGTAGCGCCAATCATAATGACGGTACGGTTCTCAACTGCATGCAGCAGGGCATCCTGCTGCGACTTAGAGAAGCGGTGAATCTCATCGATAAATAGAATGGTGCGACGGTCGTACGTATTCAGGCGCGTCTTGGCCTCATCAATCACGCGACGCAGGTCCTTCACGGTACCCGTGACGGCGCTGACCTCGACAAACTCGCTCTTGGTATGGTTGGCGATAATGTGGGCCAGCGTCGTCTTGCCCGTACCGGCAGGCCCGTACAGAATCACGCTCGAAAGCACGTCGTGCTCGATCGCGGCACGCAGCCATGAACCCTTACCGACGGCCTTTTGCTGGCCCACGTACTCGTCGAGCGAATTGGGGCGCATGCGCACCGCAAGCGGCGCATTCTGAAAGGAACGCTCGCGCGTCGAAGCAGAAAAAAGGTCGTCCATAGCCATCCCGTGTATCAATCAAATACGTTTTCCACTAACAGTATACCGAATTAATACGAACTACCGTTCGTTAATATAGGTACGGTGCGGAAACTCCAGACCAGGGAACAGCTTGCTCGTCAGTTCGCAGAAATAACCGTCCGTCATGCTCGTGATATAATCCACCACGGCTTGATCCTTGTCGTCCTGCCAGGCATAGGTGCGATCATAGTAGGAAAGCTGCTGCTCAATGCGCGAAATATGGTGCTTAAAGATGTAAGAGGACTCGTCGCCACTGTTTAGATCCCGCAGGCAACGGTCGTAGAGCTTTACGAACGCCTCGCGCAGCTCCGCCTCGGAATCGCCTTCGATACCGCCCTTGCTATAGATCTTCTCGTAGTTCTCGCGCTTGGCTCGGCGAATTTCCTCAAACAGGTCCTCGCTCATCTCGATGCGCGGCTTACCATAGCTGTGCTCAACGATATCGATGGAGGCATGCGTGAGGATCCAACTGTTGTAGGCACCGCCCCGGCCATCATCAAAAGCGTCGGGCGAAAGCAGGCCCGCCGCGATCGCATCCTGACGGTCACGACCGACGTAGGCAAGAATATCCGAGATGCGAACGACGCAGCCCTCGAGCGTCATGGGACGCAGATGCTCAATTGCGCTATAGCCCGTGGCAATGCAATCCTCAGCCGTCTGGTCAAACTGGTCAAAGGAGCCCATGTCCGAGAGCTCAAACACACGCTGCTCGTACTCGCCGTTATGGCATAGCACGCCGTCGAGCGTCTGGAGCGACACGTTGCGGCCATACAACGCGTCGAGCACGCGAACCGACTGCACGTTATGGAAAAAATAACGCCCCGTACGCTCATGATAGATATCGTTGAGGAAGCGCTCGCCGGCATGGCCGAAAGGCGTGTGTCCCAAGTCGTGACCCAGGCCAATCGCCTCGATCAGATCGCAATTGAGCCCCAGGGCGCGACCGATATCGCGCGCAATGCGGGAGACAAGCTGTACGTGCAAACCGCGGCGTGAAAGATCATCATTGCTACGGAAGCTAAAGACCTGCGTTTTGCCTGCATAACGGGTGTACGCCGGAAGATGAAGTATCTTTTCGGTATCGCGCATAAACGCCGGACGCATAAGCGTGCCTTTGTCGGCGGCGCGATCAATACGACGAATGACCTGATCATCGTTGCAACGATACGGGTTGATATAGCCCGAAGCACGATCGGCGGCAATGCGCTCGACAAGCTCGGGCGACAACGCCGAGGGAATACGGTCCATGCGCGCCTTAATGACGGCCGTTTCTTGATTAGATTCCATGGCATGCTCCTTAAAAAGGATGTGCAATCGGTTACAAAGTGCAGCCCACGACCTCGATTATGGCAAAAATCGGCACTAAAAACGGGAGCAATGGCAGGGAGCGCGATTTTGCGATGAGGCAAGCGACGGCAAGGGTCAGGAGCGCAACCGCAAACGCGACAACGCCGCCCAGGGGATCGAAGGTACAAAGGGCAAAGAGTGCCTTGACGTCCCCCATGCCAATGCCAGGAGCGTGGCGAACTCTACGCCAGAGCGACTCGGTAAGCACAAGGCCAAGGTAGACGATGACCGCAAGACCGGCGTGGTCAAGCGCTGTGTTCAAACCGAGGTCGAGCCAAACGCCCGCCAACGCCGCCACGGCACATGCGCCGGCAAGCCCATTGGGAAACCGTCGCTCTCGGGCATCAATTGCCACGCCGGCAAAGATGCAAATCCAAAACGGGATATAGATCATCGAAAACCTCCTTGAGCAGCTGCTCAAAAGCAAAAACCACCACAAAGGTGCCTGTCCCCTTTGCGGTGGTTTTGGTGGTGGTTATTTGGCGCCTTGCATGACCTCGTCAAGGGTAACGCTGACGGCGTGCTGCGTCGGGACCCAGTCGACCTTCAGGAACAGCGCGGCCACCGTGATGGGGATATAGCTGAACATAAAGATCGGGAAGGTAAACAGGTTAGTCACCAGACGCCACTTTTGCGCGCAGTGAATGTGCTTGTACTCAAAGATAGTCGTGAGCAGCGCCAGGATAAAGAAAGTCAGATACATCATGGCGAAGGTCATAATGAGCGAAGCGGCACAGGCCTGCATCTCGACTTCGGTAGCCAAAAAGCCGTGCGAGAGTCCACCCACGATCAGGAACGTCGCATTGGCGAGCATCGAGATGAGCGACAGCAGCATACCCGGGGCGATCGTCATGAACATGTCGTAGGCGGCAAAGCGATGGTAGCGGAAGGTCGACTTGACCAGGTGCTTACCGTAAGTAAAGAACACCTGGTAGAAGCCCTTGGTCCAACGCATGCGCTGTTTCCAGGACGCCTTAAACGTCACGGGTTGTTCGTCAAAGAACTCCGCCGGCGCATAGCCAATGCGAATGCCGTGAATGGCGCAGAACGTGGTGAACTGAATGTCCTCGGTCAGCGTGTGGAACTGCCAACCGTGCATGCCCTCGATAACGCTGGCGGAGATGAGGTAGCCCGAACCCGAAACAGCGCAGGACGTCTTGCAGATATTACGCGCGTTGTTGAGGAAGCGCGCCTCGCGTAGATACCACGTGGCATTAGCAGCCGAGATCCACGAGCTGCCGAAGTTCTTGGAATTGCGATAGCTCGTGACCACATGGAAGCCCTGGTCAAAGGCATCATTCATCTTGGAAACGTAATCGCGGGAGATAACGTTATCGGCATCGAAGATAAAGTAGCCCTCAAACGTGTCGGGATACTCGTTGAGAATGCGGTCGAAGCCAAAGTCCATGACCCAGCTCTTGCCCTTGCGGGCCAGGTCATTACGCTCGTAAACAATGGCACCGGCCTCGCGCGCGAGCTGCGCCGTGTTGTCGGTGCAGGCATCGGCGACCACGAAAACCTCGATGAGCTCGGACGGATAATCCTGGTCCTTGATGGAGCGAACGAGGTTGGCGATCACGGCCTCCTCATTATGCGCCGCGATAAAAAAGGCATAGCGATGGAGTTTTTTGGCCTTGGGAGGCGCGACCTCGCCACGAAGAGCGCCAATGACAAAGAAGACCACCTGGTACAGAAAGCAGACCGTGAGCAGCGTGACGACAATCTGGTTGAAGATCACGATGGGTGTGTTGGTTTGTAAAAAGGCGAGCATGCAGGCTCCCAGCAACGCGTAACGTAAACAATCGTATATCTTACCGCAGGCTTACCGAGTTCAAGAAACCACCTAATACTGGCTAGGCTTCGAGAAGACCGAGCTGCGGAACGATTTCATCTCCAACGGCCGTGCGACCGAGCGAGCGCGGAGCCAGATCGTCGAGAACCGCAGCGAGATCCCACGGCAACTCGTCGCGGCACTCAATGCGCTCCCCCGTCACGGGATGGTCGAACGCCACGCGCCAGGAATGAAGGAACTGCCTGGTCAGGCCCTGGTCGGCGCGCGCATCGCACTTGCCGTAGAGTGGATCGCCCACGCAGGCGTGGTTGATATGACGCATATGCACGCGAATCTGGTGCGTGCGACCGGTAAACAGATGGCACTCAACGAGCGTATAACCATCGTCAAAGCGCGTGGAATCAAAGCGCTCGAGGACTTTAAAGGTCGTAATGGCCTGACGGGCAAAGGGGTCGTCCGAAACCGCCATCTTGACGCGGTCGCGCGTAGAACGGGCGATACCGGTATTGATGGTGCCCTCGTCCATGGCGATGTGCCCGTGGACAAGCGTGATATAGCGGCGGTCGAGCGTACGCGTGCGAATGAGATTTTGAAGCGCGCGCTGGGTGTCGTCGTCTTTTGCCGCGAGCATAAGGCCCGAGGTATCGCGATCCAGGCGATGCACGATGCCGGGGCGGTCCTCACCCTGCACGGTACCAAGATGATCGATACCGCAGTGGTAGACCAAGGCGTTCGCAAGGGTGCCGCTCTCGTGGCCATGGGCGGGATGGCACACCAGGCCCCGCTGCTTGGAGAGCACGATAAGGTAGTCGTCCTCGTAGCGGATATCGAGGGGAATGGCCTCGGGAATCACGTCGGTCGGGTCGTGCGGCTCGGGCAAGTCGACCGAGATGCGATCGCCGGCGCGTACGGCGTACTTTTTAGAGAGACAAGTCTCACCGTTGACGGCAACGGCGCCTCCCTCGATCAGATGCGCGCAGGCAGAGCGCGTGGGACAGCCATCGTTGGCACCCAAATAGGCGTCAAGACGCTGGCCAGAGCAATCGTCGGCAACAAGGATATGGATGTCGGCCATTAGCGCTCATTCCTTTCGCGAATCTTGCGGGCACGCTCCCCACGCTGCTGGGCCTTGCGCTTAGCGCGGGCCTCGTCACGGGCGTTAAGCTCGGCGGTCGCATCGACCTCACGGGCAGCGGGGCTCAAGAACATGTAACCGAAGAGGGCGAGCACGACGCCCAAGGTAATGCCGATATCGGCCACATTAAAGACGGGGAAGTCGACGAAGGTGGTGGCAATAAAATCGGTCACGAAGCCAAAGGCCAAACGATCGATAGCGTTGCCGATAGCACCGCCCGCAACCATCGCCATGCCCACAACCTCCAAGCGAGCAAGCTGGGGCGCGCGAAGCAAGTACACGGCAATGGCGACAATGACCGCAAGCGCCAGCAAAGCAAACGCAACGCCATGCCCCTCGCCCATGCTAAAGGCAGCACCGATATTGCGGACAAACAGGAAGTCGATCACACCGGGGATAACAGTCACATGCAAAGCGTCGCCCACGGCACGAACCGCAAGCTTGGTCAGCTGATCAAAAAGCAGCACAACCAGCACCACCCCACCAGCAACACCTAACCGCCAGCGCAAAGGCGGCGTCATATCCCCAGCACGACCCAAAGAAATCCCCTACCCTCAAGATCATCGAATTACGTTTAATACAAAGAACTATCTTATATTGCCATACGCAGAACGCACGACATATCCACCAACGCAAGCGAAATAACCAGCTAAAAACGAAAGCGACATTCCGAATAACGGAATGTCGCTTAATAGCTTTCGACTAAAAACGCAAGTCGAAAGAAAGCCTCTAGCTCCAGCAATGGAAACGCCGCGTTATCGTCACCAACAGCGAAAACGTCCCTAAGCGAGCAAGGTGACGTGAAAGAGGAGGGAAGCGTACTTTGGTACGCGACCGACGATTGAACGTCAGATTGCCGCTTAGGGGCGTTTGCAGCGTCGGTAGGTTACGGCGTTCTACGAACGCCGTAACCTACAAAGCATCGGCGCAGCGCTTGCAAATATGTGCGTGGCCGTTGTACTCGCCGACGGTGGTGCGGTAGTTCCAGCAACGGTCGCAGCACTCGCCCTCGGCAGCCTCGATGGCAACGGAGAGCTCCTCACCCTGGGTCAGCTCAACATCGGAGACGATGTAGAACTCGGCCAGGTCGACAGCCTTGTCGCCGGTCAGCAGCGCGTACATCTCGGCGGGAACGACCGCCTTGACGCGAACCTGCTGGCTCTTGGTGAATGTGCCGGCAGAACGGGCATCCTCAAGGGCCTTGGTCACGGCGCTACGGAGCTCAAGCGAAGCCTCGAGCACGCCCTCAAACTCGTTGGCCTCGTCGAACGTGATGGGCGACTTGTACCAATCGAGCAGCGCGGCGTACTTCTGGTGATCGACGCAGCCGGCGGGCGCATAGGCCATGGCCTCGTCGACCGTATAGGACAGGATCGGCTGCAGGTCGCGCATGAGCATCGAGAAGAGCTCGGCCAGCACGGTTTGGGCGCTGCGACGCTCGAGCGAACCGGGCTTGTCACAATACAGACGGTCCTTCAGGGCGTCGAGATACACGTTGGAGAGCTCGGTAACCACGAAGTCGTAGAGCGCGCGGTAGGCGCGCGGGAACTCGTAGCTGGCGTAGGCATCGTCGACCTCGGCCTGAACCTGGGTCAGACGGGCAACCATGAGCTTGTCGAGCGGCAGCAGGTCGGCAAAGGCGACGCCGTCGGTCTCGGGCTCAAACTGGCCCTCGAGCTCGGAGAGCAGGAAGCGCAGCGTGTTGCGGAAACGACGGTAGGCATCGGACGTACGGGCGAGAATCTCGTGGTCGATGGATACGTCGGAGCTGGTATCGACGGAGGCAACCCACAGGCGGATAATGTCGGCACCCATCTCGTCGCAGACCTTGTTGGGGTCGATGACGTTGCCGAGCGACTTGGACATCTTACGGCCCTGGCCGTCGAGCGTGAAGCCCTGCGAGACGACTGCCTTGTACGGAGCGTGGCCATTGGCACCCACCGAGGTGAGCAGCGAGCTCTGGAACCAACCGCGGTGCTGGTCGGAGCCCTCGAGGTACACATCCGCCGGATACTCCAGCTCGGGACGGTACTCGCAGACGGCCTTCCAGGAAACGCCGGAATCCCACCACACGTCGAGGATGTCCTTATCGGCCTTGAGGTGATGGCCGCCACACTTGGGGCAGACGCAGGCCTCACCCAGGTAGCTCTCGGGAGCGTCGGTGAACCAGGCGTCGGAGCCCTTTTCGTGGAAGAGCTTGATGACGGCGTCGAGCGTGGCGTCGTTCATGACCTTCTCGCCGCAGTCGGCGCAAGTGTAGCTGGGGATAGGCACGCCCCAGTTGCGCTGGCGGCTGATGCACCAGTCGGGACGCTGCTCGACCATGGCGCCAATGCGGTTGGCGGCATGGGCCGGATACCACTTGACGTTCTCGCGGACCTCCTTGCCAGCCTGCTCACGCAGACCCGTCTTGTCCATCGAGACGAACCACTGGTCGGTAGCACGGAAGAGCACCGGGTGCTTGCAGCGCCAGCAGTGCGGATAGCTGTGCGTGATCTTCTTCTCGAGGACCAGGGTGCCGCGCTCGCGCAGGAACTCGATGATATGCGGGTTGGCCTCGTCGGTATCCATGCCGCTGAAGGGGCCGCCGGTACCAAACTCCTCGCCGGTGTAGAACTTGCCGTCGTCATCGACCGGCATGCAGATGTCGGTGATGCCCTCCTTGAGGCAGGCAAAGTAGTCGTCGACGCCGTGGCCGGGCGAGTTGTGAACGATACCGGTACCGTCATCGACACCGACGTAATCGGCCAACAGTGCCACGCCCTCAACACCGTCAAAGATCGGCTGCTTGTAGTGGATGTGGTGGAAGGTCTCGGCGGGAACCACATAGGGCTTGCCGTCGACCATGACCGGGGTGTACTCCCAGCCAAACTCCTCACAGCACTTGGGAGCCAGGTCCTCGAGCATGACCTCGGCACGGCCATCGTGCTCAACGGCGACATAGGCGGCGCCGGGCTTGAGGGAAACGGCCTGGTCGGAGGGGATGGTCCACGGGGTGGTCGTCCAGATGATGAAGTCAACCGGGCCGTCGAAGTTCTCGAGGCCGGCGGGCTTGGAGGTCATCTCAAAGCGCACGAAGATGGAGGGGCTCGTCTCGTCGGAGTACTCAATCTCGGCCTCAGCGAGTGCGGTGTGGCAGTGCTTGCACCAATGGACGGGCTTGTGACCGCGATAGATCATACCCTTATCGAACATGGCCTTGAAGACCTCGATGTCGGCAGCGTCATGCTGGTGATAGAGCGTCAGGTAGGGGTTGTCCCAGTCGCCAAGCACGCCCAGGCGACGGAAGCCGGCCTTCTGCAGCTCGATGTTCTCGACAGCGAACTTGTTGCAAAGCTCACGGATCTTAGCCGTGGAGGTCTGGTTGAACTTCTCGGTGCCGAGCTTCTCCTCGACCTTATGCTCGATCGGCTGGCCATGGCAGTCCCAACCGGGAACATAGGGAACCTCATAGCCCTGCATCATCCAGTAACGGTTGATCATGTCCTTGGAGATCTTGTTCATGGCGTGGCCGATGTGGATCGGGCCGTTGGCGTACGGAGGGCCGTCGTGCAGCACGAACTTCTTGTGACCCTCGTTCTTCTTCAGAACCTGCTCGTAGACCTTGTTGTCCTGCCAGTCCTTGAGTCGCTTGGGCTCGGACTTGGAAAGACCGGCACGCATGGGAAAACCGGTCTTGGGCAGATTCATCGTCTGCTTGTACTCGTTTGCCACGGTACCCCTTTCATGTCGTGGGCGCGCACGCCCGTTGGGCACCAAAAAAGCGCCCGTCCCTACAAGCTGGGACGAAGCGCCACAAAAGCTCTTCGTTTAACCACCCAGCTTAGATGCCCTCGCCCGCGTATTCGCGCGCTCGCATCCGTTACTCGGCTGGCCTGTATCGACGACCATCTCGGCGATATCTACTAAGACGTGCCTATGCGGCACGTCCGTTGGGACCGCAGCTCCGGGGTGATTTTCATCGGTCGCATGCACGGGATCTCAGCGCTCCCCGCTCTCTGTAGCATGCGGACGGCCGACTACTCGTCCCCATCAACGCTCATGCAGTGTATGGTAGCACGGTCAGCGCCGTCGAAAAACCCTCAACATTGGTTTTATACGTTCGAAATTTCTCGCTATTACAGCCCTGCTCTAGGAGCAAAATACCTGAAAGCACTTTATCGAAAGAAAGAAGGTTGCCATGCGCACGATTGGAATGAGTGATTATACCGTTGGCGAGGATTGCTTTACCGAGCTGCCCGCCGCACTGGCCGAGTACGGAGCGACCAAGGTCGCCATCATCGGCGGCAAGCGAGCCCTGGCTGCGGCGCTGCCGGGAATCGAGGCGGCACTTGAAGTTACCGATGTCGAGGTCCTGGAGACGCGCGTCTATGGCACCAACAGTACGCGTGCCAATATCGCCAAGGTCGTGAACTCCCCTGCCTGCCAGGAAGCCGACGTGCTCATCGCATGCGGCGGCGGCAAGGCGCTCGACACCGTGAAGACCGCAGCCATCGAGCTCAAGAAGATCGTCTTTACCGTACCGACGATTTGCTCCAACTGCTCGGCCGCGACCGCCATTGCCGTTGTCTACAATGACGATGGCTCGCTCGAGGGCTATTCGTACCCCAACCGACCGGCGCACATCTTCATCAACCCCAAGATCATCGCCGAGGCACCGGCAGAGTACTTCTGGGCCGGCGTGGGCGATGCCCTGTCTAAGCAGCCCGAGGTCGAGTACGCCACGAGCGCCGGTAATTTGGAGCACACCGCCGGTCTTGGCCTGGCACTCGCCCACACCTGCTCCGAGCCGCTGTTTACCTATGGCGTCCAGGGTCTTGAGGACGTGCGCCGGAATCTGTCGAGCGAGGCCGTCAAGCAGATCGCGCTCGACATCGTGGTCAACACGGGCTATGTCTCGAACCTGACCAACCAAAACGATTACTACTACAACTCGAGCGTGGCGCACGCGTTCTACAATGCGACGTGCAGCATTCCGCGCGAGGGAACCTATCTGCACGGTGAGGTCGTGAGCCTGGGCGTGCTCGTGCTGTTTGCCTATACGGGCGATACCGAGAGCCTTGAACGCTACGCCGCCTTTAACAAGCAGATGGGCCTGCCCGTAACGCTTGAGCAGGTCGGACTTTCCGAGGCCGACATCCCTGCCCTGTGCGAATACGCACACGCCACCAACGAGTGGAAGCAAGGCAACCCGGAGCCCTTCACCGACGAAAAGTTCGCCGCCGCCATCAAGGCCGCCAACGCCTACGGCCATTCTATCCTGGCCTAACCGACCAAAACCGCCACAAAGGGGACAATACCTTTGTGGCGGTTTTTTATTGCCGTAACATGCTCGAGTCGAACTCGCTAGCCGGGATAACGCGGTAGCCGTGGCGCAGGAGCAGGTCAACGAAGACACCGTTACCTGTTGTGAGCGTGCCGCTGAAGGATCCGTCGTAGATATGGCCCACGCCGCACGACGGACTGCGATCCTGCAAAATGCACGCAACGATCTCGGACGGGCCGCCCGCCTGCTCGCACATGTCGAGCGCACGTTGAGCGCCCAGGCGAAACTCGCGATCGACCGAGGTACCCTCGCAGGTACGGACCTCGCCGTTCACAATCTCGGACGGCCTGCGCGGCGTGGGCAGGCCGCCAAAGACCTCAGGGCACACCAAGAGGACCTCAGTCCCTGTACGCTCGCAGGCCTCGACCAACTCGCGACGATAGTTGTCAAGCCCGTTATACTTGCAGCTCTCGCCCATCAAGCAGGCGCTCACCACGATCTTCATTTCCATCCCTCTCAAGCAAAACGCCCCATTTGAGAAAGCTGCTCAAATGGGGCGTCGGCGTTTACTGGCTCGACCGCGGCGTTACTGTTGCTTGGGCATCAGCGGATTCTCGCGCGTGAGAAGGTTCATGAACTCCTCACCCGTGATGGTCTCCTTCTTGTACAGATAACGAGCCAGCTCATGGAGCTTGAACTTGTTCTCCTTCAGAATCTGCAAAGCGCGGTCGTGCGCATCCTCGATCAGCTTGGCGACAATCGCGTCCACGCGCTCGGCCGTACCGGGGGCGCAGGTGAGCGACGTGTCCTGATTGAGATACGCGTTCTGCACGGTACCGAGCGCCATCATGCCAAACTCGTCGGACATACCAAAGCGCGTCACCATATTACGGGCGAGCTTGGTGGCCTGCTCGATGTCGTTGGCGGCGCCGGTCGTCATCTCTCCAAAGATGAGCTCCTCGGCTGCGCGGCCACCGCAATAGACAGCGAGCTTGTCCAAGACCTCCTGGCGCGTCGTCAGGAAGCGCTCGTCCTCCTCGACCTGCATGGTATAACCAAGAGCACCGCTCGTGCGCGGCACGATGGTGATCTTCGTGACCGGCGCAGAGCCCTTCTGGCGAGCGGCAACGATGGCATGGCCGATCTCGTGATAAGAAACGACCTGCTTCTCGTGGTCGGACAGCACCGTGGACTTACGCTGTTGGCCGGCAATGACGACCTCCACCGACTCCTCGAAGTCGTCCTGGGTTGCACGCTTGCGACCCTCGCGAACGGCGCGCAGGGCGCCCTCGTTGATGATATTGGCCAGGTCGGCGCCCGAGGCACCGGGCGTGGCGCGGGCAATCGCGGTCAGGTCGATCGGCGGCTCGGTCTTCACGCTCTTGGCATGCAGCTCGAGGATGTTCTTGCGGCCGGTCAGATCGGGCAGCTCGACGGGGATGCGGCGGTCAAAACGACCGGGGCGCAGTAGAGCGGGATCGAGACTGTCGGGGCGGTTGGTTGCGGCAAGGACAACGATACCCTTATGGTTATCGAAGCCATCCATCTCGGTCAGCAACTGATTGAGCGTCTGCTCGCGCTCGTCGTTGCCGCTAAAGCCGCCGCCATCGCGCTTCTTACCGATGGTATCGATCTCATCGATAAAAACGATGCACGGGGCCTTTTCCTTGGCCTGCTTAAACAGGTCACGAACCTTAGCAGCGCCGCGACCAACAAACATCTCAACGAACTCAGAGCCCGAAATGCTAAAGAACGGAACACCGGCCTCGCCGGCAACAGCCTTGGCAAGCAGGGTCTTACCGGTACCCGGAGGGCCAACAAGGAGAGCACCGCGCGGCAGCTTGGCGCCGATCTCCTCGTAGCGCTGCGGCTTCTCCAGAAAGTCGACGACCTCCTTGAGAGATTCCTTGGCCTCTTCCTGGCCGGCGACGTCCTTAAAGGTCACGCCCACGTCCTTGGAGGCGATCACGCGCGCGCCGGACTTACCCAGTCCGCCGCCGCCAAAACCGCCGCCGCCAAAGTTCATCGACGGGCCGTCATCGCCCATAGCCTTCTTCATGCGGCGGTTGAGCCACCAACCGATGAGGAAGAAAATCGCCATGGGAAGAATGAGTGTGAGCAGGTAGTAGGTCATCAAACCCGAGTTCTTATCGGGAACGACCGACTCCAGCGAAGCGCCAGACTCAAGCACGCGATCGGTAAAGCCCGCATCGTTCGGCACACCGGTCGTCTTATAGGCGATGTTCTCGTCCTCGCCCTTCTTGGTGTAATAAATCGAGTAATCGTCCGTGTTGTACTCGACCTTGTCGACACTCTTCTTATCGAGGGCTTTGACAAACGTCGAGTAATCGGTCTTCGTAATCTGCTGCGTGTGACCGATGTTGGGGAACAGAACGGTCGAGAGCACGAGGTAGACGACGAAGGCGATGAGCACGTAGAGGATCATATTCCGTCTACGCTTGTTGTCATCCATCTCCATCTGCTTGAACTCCATCTACTGGGGTTGATAATGGTTTCTAGAATACCCAACCCGAGCGGTGATAAACCGACGCCGGGCACGAAAGGACAGAGATGGCATCACTGTAAGTCGGCAAGGTTCAAATCTATACGGGAGACGGCAAGGGCAAGACGAAGGCTGCGCTGGGGCTCGCGCTGCGCGCGACGGGCTATGGACTTAACGTTCTTAGGCTGCAGTCTGTCAAGAAACTTCACTGCGCCGAGCATGATGCGGCGCCCCGTTTGGGTCTGCGCACCGTACAAGCCGACCACGACACGCCCGAGGCCTGCGCGGCACAGATTCTGGAGCTAGCACGCGAGCAGATCTCGCAGGTCGATGCGCTCATCCTGGACGAACTCGGCGAAGCGATGCGCCGCGGCTTTGTAACGCGCAAGGATGTCGAAGCGCTGATCGCGATAAAGCCCGCCACCACGAAACTCGTGCTCCCCGGCCGCGGCTTGCTACCCCTCGCCGACCTTGCCGACCTAGTAACCGAAATGCGCCCCGTCAAACACTACTTCGATGAAGGTCTCCTAGCCCGCCAAGGCATCGAATACTAATTGATTCGTTTTCCGCCAACACCTACAGCTCATAAGGAAGTTGCGGTGGAATAGAACTTGTTTGACGGTCCGCAAGGGCTTTTCAGAAACTATTTCACCGCAACTTATCAGGGGAACCCGACGGATGAGCTAGGCGGTGGCGCGACCTAGCCAGTTGCCGCTGTGGTGGTAGATGGTGAACATGGTTGCGGTGATGAGCCAGGTTACGGGGTAGACCAGCAGTAGATGCTCGAGCGACGGATCGAAGGGCATGATCGCAAACACCCAAATCACTCTGAGTACGACGGTGCCAAAGATGGTGAGCATCATAGGCTGCAGACTCACGCCGGCGCCGCGGATGGAACCCGAGGCGTTCTCGATAATCGAGAAAATCGCATAGAACGGCGCAATGAAATGGAGGATAGTCGTGGTGTACGCCGAAATCGAAGCATCGTCGACAAACAAACGCGACAGCGGGCCCGAGAACACCAGCAGCACGGCAGACAGGCCACCAATGAGCATAAACGACAGCACGAGCGACGTATGGTAGCCCTTGCGCATGCGCTCGTAGTTGCGCGCGCCAAAGTTCTGCGCCGAGAACGTAGTGATCGATACGCCGAGCGCCTCGGTCACCATCCAGATAATGCCATCCAGGCGCCCAGATAGACCCCAAGCAGTCGTGACATCGGCGCCAAACGAATTAACCGACACCTGGATCAGCACGTTCGAGATCGAATAGGCAGCCGATTGAAAACCGAGTGGCAGACCACACGAGATCATACTCTTGCAAATACCGCGATCGATGCCGAGCTTAGATAGCGAAAGACGCCATGCACCCGGAGCGCGCAACATGCGCAACACGATCATCGTGGCGTTGGAGCAAATGGTCAGCGCCACCGCGATGCCGCAGCCCAGAGCCTCCATATGAAGCACGGCAACGAAGATGACATCCAGCACCGCATTAACAAGGCAGCCGGAAGCGATAATCACAGCAGGCCCGCGCGTGTCGCCCACGGCGCGCAGCAATGCCGTTCCCATATTGAGCAGCAGCGCCGCAACCATGGCGGCAAAATAGCAACGAGCATAGGCCACGCCCTCGGCCAATAGTTCATGCGGCGTGTTCATAAGCACCAGCATGGGCTCAACGAACACTATGCCAAGAATCGAGAAAACGATACCGCCCACCAGTGCGAGCGTCATGGCTGTATGGACCGAACGACTCAGTCGCTCATCATCGTGCTGGCCAAAATACTGACCGGTAATGACCGCGCAGCCGGCGCCGACGCCAACGCAAAAGCCAATGCAGAGCTCGGTGAGCACCATCGTGGCTTGAATGCCACCCAGCGCGAGCTTGCCGCCAAACTGGCCAACGATATACGTACCGATAAGCGTGTAGGCCTGCTGAAAAAACGAACTAAAAAAGATGGGAACGCACAGCGACAGCAATTGCTGCCAAATGACTCCTTGCGTTACATCAATAGCCGTAGATTTCTTAGCCACACGCCCTCCCCGCCAACGTATGTTAAACAACAAAACGGCAATTTAAGACCAAAGCAAATACCAGCTTAGCACCGACCGGCGTCGAACGAAACACCCCGAATCAGAGCCCAGTGCAAAATATCTGCCTAGTGATACAAACCCGGCTGGTAGTGATACTCATTGCTCACGTGCGGGCACAGCTGCCAAAAGGCGACGGCGCTCGCCGCGGCCACGTTGAGCGAATCGACCCCGTGCGCCATCGGAATGCGCACCGCGTGGTCACAGCCGGCAATGGTCTTGGCGCCCAAGCCGGCACCCTCGGTGCCCATAAAAATCGCCAAGCGATCAATCTTCCGCAGTACAGGATCATCAAGCGAAACAGAGTCGTCCGTCAACGCCATAGCGGCACACGAAAAACCGGCATCGTGCAACGCGCTCAGACCATCATGCGGCCACACACGAGCCTCGCTGCCAATGCGCGTCCACGGCACCTGAAACACGGTGCCCATGCTCACGCGGGCCGAGCGACGATACAGTGGATCGCAGCACGTCGGGCTGACCAAAATACCGTCAACGTTCAATGCGGCAGCCGAGCGGAAAATCGCGCCAACATTGGTGTGATCGACAATACCCTCAAGCACGCACACGCGCACCGGACGACCCCCCGCCGCCTCGACAACGCCGCCCAAGAACTCATCAACCGGAATCTGACGCGGGCGACGGAACGCCGCCAGCGCGCCGCGCGTCACGTTAAAGCCCGTCAACTGCTCCATGAGCTCCATGGAGGCCACGAACACGGGAACCGGACCCGCTCCCTCGCGCACGACAAGCTGGTCAAACAGCGGCATCATCTGGTCGAGCCAGCGCTCGCCCAGAAGAAAGCTCACCGGCTCATATCCGGCGCGAACCGCACGCTCGATGACCTTGGCACTCTCAGCGATAAAAATGCCCTTCTGCGGCTCCAGCACGCAGCGAAGCTCACGCTCGGTCAGTCGCACGTAGGCATCGAGCCGCTCGTCCTCGAGCGAATCAATTCGCAGAACCTCAACGGCATCAGTCATAGCAGCCAGCCCGCACCCTTCTTTACAGCACATCTATACCAAACGAGGCGACGCTAAGCGCCGCCCCATGCATTCAATCAACCCGATGATACCGTTCACGCCAGACGATTTACGCCTCGATGCGACGATACGTCACGAACTCATAATCGACGCCCTCGTCACCCTCACCGGCGGCAATCGTCGCGACCCCGCTACGCTGCGCAATCTCCCACGCAGGATCGGCTTCCAAATCGGGAAAGTACGTATCCACGACATGGACGCAGTGGTTATGCGTGACCTCGGCCTCGACGCAATACGGCAAAAAATGCCGATAGACATCGCCGCCACCGATCACCCAGGCAACGGGCTCATCGGCAACCGCGGCGAGCGCCTCGTCGATACTATGCACCACGTCGACGCCCTCGGGGGCAAAGCTCTCGTCGCGGGTGAGCACGATATTGCGGCGGTTCTTGAGCGGACGCCCGCCGGGAAAACTCAGCAGAGTCTTGCGTCCCATGATAACCGGGCAGCCCTTGGTGCAGGCCACAAAATGGCGCATATCGGCGCGATTGGACACCACCATGTCGCCCTCGCACCCAATGCCCCAATCGTCACACACGGCGACGATAGCAGATAGCTTACACGTCATGAGCACCACCTACACCGCAATGGGAATGTTCTTGACCTGCGGGCCGTGCTCATAGCCCTCGACGATCAGGTCATCGGTCGTAAACGCATAGAAGTCATGCACATCGGGGTTGAGCGTTACCTTGGGTGCCGCAAACTGCGGACGCTCGATAAGCTCGCGGACGATATCGACATGACGATCATAGATATGGGCGTCGGCGATCACGTGCAGCAGCTCACCGGGAATCATATCGACCGACTGCGCGACCATCATCAGCAAAATGGCGTACTGGCACACGTTCCAGTTGTTCGCGGCCAAAATGTCCTGGCTGCGCTGGTTGAGAATCATGTTGAGCGTCGGCTTGTCGTCCTGAGGACGCTGCGTCACGTTATAGGTCACGCTATAGGCGCACGGATAAAGGTGCATCTCGGACAGATCGCTAAACACGTACGTATTGGTCATAATGCGGCGACTATACGGCGTGTGCTTAAGGTCGTACAGCACACGGTCCATCTGGTCGAAGTCGCCCTCGGCGTAATGGCTCTTCTGACCAATCTGATAGCCGTAGGCTTTACCGATGGAACCGGTCTCATCGGCCCACTCATCCCAGATATGGCTGTTGAGATCATGCACGTTATTGGACTTCTTTTGATAGATCCACAGAATCTCGTCCATGGCAGACTTAAGCGCCGTACGACGCAGGGTGAGCGCGGGGAACTCCTCGCGCAGATCATAGCGCGCCGTGACACCAAAGTTTTTAATGGTATAGGCAGGGGTGCCGTCCTCCCACACCGGACGGACCTTTTGGCCCTCGGTGGTGGTGCCATGATCCAAGATATCGCGGCACATGGTTACAAACTGCTGATCAGCTTTGCTCATTGACCCTCCTGTCAGTCGCCTATAAGCGAGATTTATTGTAGCCCAGGCGCGCGAGTGTCGAATTGGACACTTAGTCCGGCACACGCAATGCACGGCAGCGCGGCTCCGCAAGCGGCAACGAGGCATCTTAGCCTTTTTCTGACATATGCCAGAAATGCCTTGCGCCCAACGACTAACGCGTTATCCTATTGTTGACATATGTCAGATAAGGAGTGTGCATGGCAGGAAGACGCGAAAAACTGCGCCGCGTCGGGATCATCCCCGAATACCGCGGCTTCACCCCCGATGGCCTGGCCAGCGGTGATGCCATCGACATGACCGTCGACGAGCTTGAGGTGCTGCGCCTGTGCGACCTGGAAGGTCTCAACCAAGAGGCGGTCGCCCAGCAGATGGGCATCGCCCGTGCAACGGTGGCGGCCATTTGCAGCCGCGCGCATCGCAAGGTGGCCGATGCGCTGGTCAACGGACGAGCGCTCGTCATCGAGGGCGGCAATATCGCGTACTCCCCCATCGCCTCGACGACGGCCGAATGGCCAGCAAAGGAGGTCGGCACCATGAGGGTGGCAACGACGTACGACAACGGCAACATCTTTATGCACTTTGGCCGCAGCGAGCAGTTCAAGATCTACGACATTCAGGACGGCAAGGTGCTCAACGAGCAGGTCGTGGGCACCGGCGGCACCGGCCACGGCGCCCTGGCGGGCCTGCTCGCCAACGGCGGTGTGGACACGCTCATCTGCGGCGGCATCGGCGGTGGCGCCATCAACGCGCTTGCCCAAGCCGGCATCACGGTATACGCAGGTGCCCAGGGCAGCTGCGACGCTTGCGTCGAAGCCCTTATTGCCGGCACGCTCGCACAGAACGGCGAGGCCACATGCGGCTGCCACGGCCATGACCACGGCCACGCCCACGAACACGGCGAGTCCTGCAGCTGCCACGACCATCACGAGCACGAGGGCCACGAGGGCTGTGGCTGCCACTAACGGCACGACACCGCGAGCTCGGGGCGCGACGCTGAACGCAACCCAACAATCAAAGCCAACAACAAAGGCCACCCGGTAGCTTCCGAGTGGCCTTTGCCATATCAAACTGGAATTAGAGCTCTATTTCTTATTACGCATCTGCGCTTCCATCTGGCGCAGCAGGTCCATATCGGACTTGGGGCCGCCCGTTCCCAGGCCGCCCATGCCGCCCAGCCCCATGGCATCCAGACCGGGAATATTGGGCATGCGCATCTTTTTGCCCTTCTTACCCTTCTTGCCCTTCTTGCCGCCGGCCTGCGCCTGATTGGCCATCGTGCGCATGCGGCCCATCATCTTGTTCATCTCGCCCCACTGCTTCATAAGGCTATTGACCTCGGTGGGGGTCACGCCGGCGCCCTTGGCAATGCGGGCACGGCGCTGACCGTTGATGATGGAGGGGCGAAGGCGCTCCTCCTTGGTCATCGACATGATGATGGCCTCGTTCTTGTCGAAGATGCCCTCGTCCAGGTTGCCGCCCATCTGGTTGAGCGCACGCTGGCCGCCGGGGAGCATGCCCAGGATGCCCTTCATGCCGCCCATCTTCTTGACGGCCTTCATCTGGTCGAGCATGTCATTCATGGTGAAGCCCTCGCGCAGCATGCGCTCGGCAGCCTCGAGCTGCTCGGCGTCGGCCGCCTCCTGGGCCTTCTCAATAATGCCGACAACGTCGCCCATACCCAGAATGCGCTTGGCCATACGATCGGGATAGAACGGCTCCAGCGAATCGGGCTTCTCGCCCATGCTCACGAACTTGATGGGCTTGCCGGTCACCTGGCGCACGGAAAGCGCGCCGCCGCCACGGGCATCGCCGTCGAGCTTGGAGATGATCACTCCGTCAAAGTCGGTGCGCTCGGCAAAGGTCGAGACGACGTTGACGATATCCTGGCCGGTCATGGCATCGACGACCATCAGCACCTGATCGGGCTTAACGGCCTTCTTGATGTCCACGGCCTCCTGCATCATCTGCTCATCGATCTGAAGACGTCCGGCGGTATCGACGATGACCACGTCGCGCAGGTGGTCGACGGCCTCCTGGATGGCGCCCTTGGCGATATCGACCGGGTGCGCACCGTCGCCGCGGAAGACCGGTACGCCGATCTCGCCACCGAGCGTGGCCAGCTGGTCGGCAGCAGCGGGACGGTAGACGTCGCACGCGGCGAGCAACGGCGAGCGACCCTGCTTCTTGAGCAGGTAGGCCAGCTTTACGGCAGCCGTGGTCTTACCGGAGCCCTGCAGGCCCACGAGCATGATGACATTGGGAATACGGTTGCTAAAGACGAGCTTGCTCTCGGTGGAGCCGAGCATCTCGGTAAGCTCGTCGAGCACGATCTTGACGACGTTTTGCGCCGGAGAGAGCGACTCCATGACCTCTGCGGTCATGCAGCGCTCCTTAGTCTTGGCGACGAACTCCTTGACAACCTTAAAGTTAACGTCGGCCTCGAGCAGCGCCATGCGAATATCGCGCATGGCCGAAGTAATATCGGCCTCGGTCAGCTTGCCCTTGCCGCGCAGGCGGTCAAATGTGTCGTTGAGGCGATCGCTCAGGGAATCAAACACTAGTCACTCCTTAATTGGACTCGCCCACCAGGGCGCGGCAGAAATCTTTGGCATTGAACTCCTGCAGGTCATCGACCTGCTCGCCCACGCCGATGCGCAGGATCGGGAGCTTGAGCTTCTCGGCCACGGCCATGGCGATGCCGCCCTTAGCCGTGCCGTCGAGCTTAGTCATGATAATACCGTCCAGGCCCAGCGCCTCGTTAAACTCGAGCGCCTGGTTCAGACCGTTTTGGCCCGTCGCGGCGTCGATCACAAGCACGACCGAAACCGGCATGGGACCGGCGGCCATATTGGCGGCGCGCTTACGGGTCACATTGACCACCTTGGCAAGCTCGCGCATGAGCTCAGGGCTCGTGTGTAGACGGCCGGCGGTATCGATAAGCACCAGGTCGCTGCCGCGCTTGTCGGCCTCGTCGAGCACGTCGTAGCAAACACTTGCCGGGTCGGAGCCGCGGTCGCGCTTGATGACGGGGACGCCAGCGCGCTGGCCCCACACATCAAGCTGCTCGATGGCGGCGGCGCGGAAGGTGTCGGCCGAACCGATCACCACGTTCTTGCCGCGGGCAGCCATGGCGCTCGCGATCTTACCGACCGTCGTGGTCTTGCCGGCACCGTTAATGCCCACAAACAGCACGCAGCTCGGCGTATCGGAGAACGGATCTCGCTCGATGGGCACAAAGTGCTGCTCAAGCTGCTCGGCCAGGGCGCGGCGAAGCTGCGGAGCGGTCTTGAGGTTCTTCTTGGCCGCGGCATCGCGCAGGTCATCGGAGACCTTGATAGCGACCTCGGCGCCCATGTCACCCATTACGAGGGTGTCCTCCAGGTCCTCCCAAAAATCCTCGTCGACCTCACCGCCAAAGTAGAAGACCTCGTTGAGGGCCTCGCGGCTGCGCTCAAGTCCGCGCGAGAGAGCATCGAAGAATCCCATTATGCATTCACGACCTTTCCGGTTTCGCGATCGAGTTTTTGCGAGACGACGCGACTGACGCCGTCGGCTTGCATCGAGACGCCATAGAGGACGTCAGCGTCCTCCATAGTACGGCGCTGATGCGAGATAACCAAGAGCTGCGTATCGGAACGCAGCACATCGAGGGCTCCGATGAGCTTGGACAGGTTAGCGTCATCAAGCGCCGCCTCGACCTCGTCCAGCACATAGAACGGAACCGTACGTGTGCGGTACACGGCAAAAAGCAGGGCGAGCGCCGTCAGACTCTTCTCGCCGCCCGACATGAGCATCATCTTGGTGATGCGCTTGCCGCGCGGCTGCGCCACGACCTCGATACCCGTCTCGGCAGGATGCTCGGGATCGGTCATCTCCAGATGAGCCTGGCCGCCCGGGAAGAGCATAGCGAAGATCTCGCGGAAGTTCGCGTCGACCTTCTCAAACGTCACCAGGAAGGCCTTCCGCATCTTGCGATCAATGGCCACCGTGATCTTGGTGAGCGCCTTGCGCGCGCTCTCCAGATCGGCCAGCTGCTCCTCGATGTAGTCGGCGCGGCGCTTGAGCTGCTCGTACTCCTCCATGGCAACTTGGTTAACGGGACCAAGGTTGTTGATCTGGCGCACAAGCTGGTTGAGTTCGCGCTCGGCGGCATCGCGGTCCGTGGGCACCGGAAGCATGAGCGCTTCCTCGAGCACCGTCGTGCCATCGGCGGTAATGGCCTTGATGGCAGCCTCGACCTGCACCTCGAGCTTGCCACGCGCGACCTTGAACTCGTTTTGCGCGGCGGAGGCGGTATCGACTCGCTCCTTAGCGCGGGCAACCTCTGCCTTGGCATCCTCGATGGTCTTCTTGAGCGAAGCGGAGTCCGCCTCCTCCAGAGAGGCCTGGTCACGCAGGCGCGCTGCCCAATCCGACGCGCGTTCCAACAGGGCAGAATAGCGTTCGTGCATGGGGTCGACGCGCAGGCGCAGCAGCTCGAGCGAGCGCGAAGCCTGGCGTGTTCCGCGGATACGACGGTCGATGCCCTCAAGACGATGCTCAAGGTCGGGCACGCGGCCCTTCAGCGAACGCAGGCGCTCGCTCGTCTGGGCCAGGCGCACCTTGGCATCGGCGAGCTTACCGGCGGCCTCGGAATCGTCACGGCGAACGCGATCGAGCTCATCGTTGGCCTCGGCAATCTGGAGACCCAGGTCGCTTGCCTGTGCACGCGCTTCGTCACGCGAACGGGTGAGCTCGTCAACGCGCGGGCGCGCGGCACGAACGGCCTCGGCAGCCTGCTCGCGGCGCTTGGAGATGCGCACGCGCTCGACCTCGGCATTGTTGGCGCTTTGCTCCAAGCGGCCGATCTCGGAGAGCAGCGAGCGGCGCTCGCCCTCAAGACGGGCGATCTCACCGGCGGCATCGCCCTCGGCGGCACGGGCCTCCTCGACGGCAACGTTGGCCTCGACGACTTGGTCCGAAGCATGCTCAAAGATGGCAGCCAGATCGGGTTCCAGGCCCTCGAGCTCACGGATGCGGCGCTTGCGCTCCAAGGCACCCAAAGCCTCGCCGGCATCAAGCCCCACGCGCACCAGGCCGCCGCAGGCGACGCGGGCGCCATCGGGGGTCACGTAAGTCACGCCTTCAACGACCGGCGCCGACAGCGCGGCAGCAAGATCGTCAACGACGTAATAGCCGCCGAGCAGCGCCTCGACGACGGGACCGTAGCCTGCGCGCACGGACAGACGATCAACCAGACGGGTACCGGAGGCGCCCTCAGCGGCGGTAGAGCCGCTCACGCCGCGCGCCACCAGCAGTGCCTCGCCCGAGGCCTTCTTTTGGTCCAGAGCCGCACGACCGGCACGCTCAAGCGTGGCGGCGTCATCAAACAGCAGCGCATCGATATCGCCGGCGAGCAATTGCTCAACCAGGCCCTCAAGCTCGCGCGGGGCCTCCAGCACGTCGCCCAGACGACCCAAGACATCGTCGCCCAGCGCACCCACCAGACGGCTCACGAGCGGCGAGCTGTCGGCCATGCGGGCATCGAGTTTCTTTTGGCTGGCAAGCTCCGAGCGCACCTCGGATAACTTGTTGCGTGCCTCGCTCTCACGGGCACGCAGGTCCTTCAGGGCCGCGCGTGCCGTCTCGGTGGCCTCACGCGCATCGACCTGAGCCTGGCGCGCTTCCTCAAGAGCGCCCTCAAGCTCCTCGGCGCGGTCGCGACGGCTCTCGAGCGAAGCCATGACCTCCTCGAGCTGCTCGTCGATCTGCTCCAGGCGCGAGGCATACATGTTGTCCTCGACCTCGGCATTGCTCAGCGAGTCCTTCACCTTGGCGAGCTCGAGCGCGGCGTTGTCGGCCACGCGCTGCACATCGCGTTGCTCACGCGTAAGCTGCGAAATCTGATTGTCGAGCGCCACGCGCCGCTCGTGGAGCTCTGCGGCGGCAGGACCAGCGGCGTCAACGTCCTCCTGGGCCTGCATGTGCGCGCCGGTCACTTCCTCAAGCTGCGCACGCGCGTCCTCGAGCTCCTCGACCACGCGACGACGCTGATGCTCGGAGCTCGAAATCTGCCCGCGCATGTCAGACAGGCGCGACACCATGTTGTGACCCTTTTCCTCGAGCAGGCGCATGTCGGAGTTAATACGGCCGACCACATCTTGCATATGGCGGCGCTGCTCGCCCAAGTCGCCCACAAACAGGCCCTTTTCCTCAAGCATAACCTGGAGCTTCTCGAGCTCGCGCTCCTTTTCGCTCATGCGGTACTGCGCAAGCTCCAGCTCGGCAGCACCTTCCTTGGAGCGGCTCTCCAGGTCGTTCCACTGCGACTGCAGCGAACGAAGCTCATCGACAGCCAGCATCTGCGTAAGCTCGTTCGCGCGCGAGGACAGCTCTTTGTACTTGCGCGCGCGATCGACCTGACGCTCCAGCGGTCGCAGCTGACGGGCGATTTCCTTATTGATGTCGCGGGCACGCATCAGGTGCTCGTCCATCGACTTAATCTTTTTGAGCGCTCGCTCCTTGCGGCGCTTGTGCTTGGAAATGCCGGCGGCCTCCTCGATGAGGGCGCGACGCTCCTCGGGGCGGCTCTGCAAAATGGCGTCGAGCTTGCCCTGGCTGATGATGGAATGCGTATCCTTGCCCAGGCCCGAATCGTGCAGGATGTCCTGAATGTCCATCAGGCGGCACGGACTCGAGTTGATGAGGTACTCGCTTTCGCCCGAGCGATACATGCGACGGGTGATGGCGACCTCGTCAAAGTCGACGGGCAACATATGGTCCGAGTTATCGAGCACCAGCGTGACCTCGGCGACACCCACCGGCTTGCGCGCCGACGAGCCCGAGAAGATGACATCCTCCATGGCCTGGCCGCGCAGCTGCTTGGCGCTCTGCTCGCCCAGGACCCACAGAATCGAGTCAGAGATGTTCGATTTTCCCGAGCCGTTTGGACCGACGATGACGGTCAGGCCCGGCTCAAACGTCATATGGGCGCGGTCGGCAAACGACTTGAACCCCTTGAGCGTAAGGGACTTGAGATACACGGTTCCTCGCTTACACGTGCTTCTTGTTCAGAATCACGCCGTTGGTGGTGTAACCCATGCGGTCGAGCGCTTCAAGCGCGGCAGCTCCCTCGGCTTCCTTCTTTGAGGAGCCGGAGCCGCGACCCTGGCGAATACCATCGATCAAAACCACAGCGGTAAAGGTGGGCGCATGCGCCGGGCCCTCGGAGCCAACGAGCTTGTACGCCGGGGGCTCGTGACCGTCGGCTTGCACGCACTCCTGCAAAAACGACTTGGGGTTCGCAGGATGCTCGGCACGCTCGGAAGCCAAATGCGGCTTAAGCGTACGGTGAATGAACTCCGCCGCAACGTCCCAGCCGGCATCCAGGTACAGCGCGCCCACGAGCGACTCATAGACGTTCTCGAGGGCCGAATGCAGGCCGCGCGCACCGGTACCGGTCTCGGAGGCACCAAAGATAATGATGTCGTCGATGCCCAACTCGTGAGAAACCTCGGATAGCGTGGCGCCCGAGACGAGCGACACCTTCAAGCGAGTGAGCTTGCCCTCGTCAAACTCGGGATAGGACTCAAACAGGGAGCGTGCGACCACAGCGCCCAAAATGGAATCGCCCAAGAACTCAAGGCGCTCATAGCTGGCAGAAACCGGCTGGCCCTCGACTGCCGAGGGATGCGTAAGGGCCGCGCGCAGCAGCACCTTATTGTTGAACTCGTGGCCCAGGATTTCCTGGGCGCGCGTAAGTCGTTCGGATAAAGCCAAGACTTAGGCCTCCTTGGCAGCTTCGATAGCGTCGACGGCGTCGGCGACAGAGTTGAGCGAGAGCAGGGTCTCGTCATCGATCTCGAGGTTGAACTCGTCCTCGATAGCCGTAACCAGCTGCAGGCGCTCGAGCGAGTTGGCATCGAGGTCGTCAAAGGTGGTCTCCTCGCTAATTTCGGCAACATCGACGCCCAGAACGTCAGCAGCGACCTCGGCGATCTTGTCGAAGATTTCGGAGCGGTCCATAGCGCTTCCTCTCATAGTACATGAATACCAAAAGAATGGTACCGCCCGGGCGGTACCAAGACACGGTTCTGATTCTACCCCACGACGTGCGCCGCGAAGCACATAACAGCGCTCTAACTCGCTCTTACAAAACGATACTGTCCATAGAGTTGGCGACATTCTCGACCAGCCCGGCGCGCACGGCTTCGGCCGCCGCGAGCGTACCGTTTTTGACAGCCTCGACCGAGGTGGCGCCATGGCCGATCAGGACCACGCCGCGCAGGCCCAGAAGAATCGCGCCGCCCTTGGCGTCGCCAGAGAGCTTGGCCTTAATCTCGCGCATCTGCTTTTTGATGAGCAGCGCGGCGATTTTGGTGCCGAGCGAGGCCATAAAGGCGCCCTTGAGCTCCTGCAGCAAAAACTTGGCAGCGCCCTCGGTAGCTTTGAGAGCGATATTACCCGACATGCCATCGGCAACGACGACATCGAAGTTACCTGAGGTGAGGTCGGTGCCCTCGCAGTTACCAACAAAGCCGGGAACGGCGGCCTTCATAGCAGGGAAACAGGCCTTGGTAAAGTTGGAGCCCTTCTCATCCTCGGTGCCATTGGCAAGCAGGCCCACGCGAGGATGCTCGATGCCCAGGACGACGCGGGCATAGGCGCTACCCATCTGGGCAAAACGCACCATGTCATCGACCTCCACATCGGGGTTGGCACCCATGTCGCACAGCACCGTCAGACCGCCGGCGCGATTGGGCAGCGCATTGGTCAGACAGGGGCGCACCGGCTGCTTCTTGCCTTCGGCCTGATACCTAAACGGCGTCACATAGGCGGTGGCGGCGGCGGTCATGGCACCGGTGGAGCCGGCGGAGAAGAACGCATCCGCGTTGCCCTTCTTAATGGCGCGGCAAGAAAGCACGATCGACGACTTACGCTTGGTCATCACGGCGCGAATGGGATCGTCATCCATGGCGATAACGTCAGGCGCCTCAAGGGCCTCAACACGTGCATGGGAAGCTGCAAAGGGATTGACGATTTCGGCGGGACCAGCTGCCAAGACCTCGATATCGGGATCGGCGGCAAGCGCAGCTTCGATACCATCGAGAACAACCTGAGGTTTCTCGTCTCCGCCCACAACGTCTACACAAACGCGAACGTTACTCATATACATGCTCCTTATACAAAAATGGCCGACTCATTGAGCCGGCCATTGTGGTTCCATTTGGAACGGCATCGCATCCAGAGTATACCGTTACTCGGTAACGATAACCTCGCGGTCCTTGTAGAAACCGCAGCTGGGGCACACGTGGTGCGGAAGCTTAACAGCGCCACAACGGGGGCACGTGGACTGAGCCGCAGCCGAGATCTTCATGTTGGCGGAACGACGGGTGTGAGTGCGGATACGACCCTGCTTTTGTTTAGGTACGAGCATAGTGACCTTCCTTATGAACTATCCAGTGTGGCGATTACGCGCAAGTAGCGATACTACCACAGTTTTACTCATCAAGCTTGAGATTCTTCAATGCTGCAAATGGATTTTCCGTGGCAGCGGCCCATTCTGCCTCTGCCTGGGCGGCGCAATCGCATTGCTCGACGTTGAGATTGCAACCGCAAGTGGGGCAAAGGCCGCGGCAATCGGGCTTGCACAGGACAACGAACGGCGTGTCCATGACGACCGCGTCGTTGATGGGCTCTCCCAGATCGACGATGCGATCCTCGCCCAGGAGCTCGTAGCCGTCTTCGTAGGCCTCGGGATCCTCGGGCTCCTCAAAGAGGTAGAACTCCTCGATCTCGCCGGCGATATCAAACGAGGCAGGTTCCAGGCAACGGTCGCACTCGCCGGTGGCGTGCGCGCGGACCATGCCCGTGAGCAAGACACCGGTACCGGCATTGGTAAAGACAACGTCGTAGTCGATGCCGTCCTGAAGCTGGTACTCCTTCTCGCCCACCGTGTAGGTGGCGACATCGACCTTACCGGTCAGCGGATACGAATCTCCAGGAAACTCGAGCTGCTCGGAAAGATCGACGGTAACGCTCGGGAACTCAGCCATTACCACTGACCATTCTGTTGGGCGGCACCCTCGTTGAGCTGCTGACGGCAACGGGTAACGGTGCCGGTCAGGCTCTTGAGGTTCTCCTCCAGGTGCGTAAAGACCTGCTCTGCGTAGTCCTCGGCAGCATAACGCGTCTCGCGCTCGTACTGCTGGGCACGATCGCGGATGTCGTCGGCCTGCTGCTGCGCAAGGCGGACGATCTCCTGCTCACCGGCAATGGTGAGGGCCTGCTGCTGAGCGTCGGCGATGATGGAATCGGCCTGGGCGGCGGCGGAAGCCATAAGCTCCTCGCGCTCCTTAAGGATACGGCGGGACTTCTGCCACTCCTCAGGATAGCTCATGCGGATCTCGTCGAGGATGTTGAAGAACACGTCGGCGTCGATGACCTTGAACTGAGCGTTCTTGCCGAAAGGCGGCTTGGCTTCCTCGATCAGCCCTTCGAGCTCATCGACCAAGCTGACGATCCTATCGCCAGGAAAATTCTCGCCCGGCATCCGGTCTCCTTTCATAGGTAACATATCATCGTGCTAGTTTACCACATGCCACCAGGCAATAAGAAACGTCACGAAAAGCGATGTTTAAGCGCTTCGACCACGTTGGACGGGACAAACGTCGATACATCGCTGCCAAGCGAGGCGATCTGGCGAACGACCGAGCTCGAGATGTAACCGTACTGCGGAGCACTCATGACAAAGATGGACTCCAGCTCGCTATCCAAGCGATAATTGAGGTCGGCCTGCTGCAGCTCATACTCAAAGTCGGTCATGGCGCGCAGGCCCTTGACCACGGCTCCCGCCCCCTGCTCACGAGCGAAGTCGACCAAGAGGCCGGTAAAGGGCAGGACTTCGACGCCGTCGATATTACCGAGCGCCTCGCGGGCCAGCGCCACGCGCTCATCGAGCATAAACGTGGTACCTACACCGTTTTTACCTTGCGACTCGGCAACAGCGACGATCACGCTGGGAAAGATGCGGCGGGCACGGCGGATCACATCGATATGCCCAAACGTGATGGGATCGAAGGTGCCCGGGACGATCACGCGGTTGATGGTGTCATTCATGGGCATCCTCCTGAAACGTCGCGGCATCGTTGTTGTCAGCATCGGTGCCGGCGCTATCGCCCTCACCATCGTCATCGCCGACCCAACGAAGCAGGTCGACCGAGGTAATGCCGTAGCGCTTCTCACGTACAGTCTCAAAGCCTACCGGATGCGCGCCCGCATCGGCGGCGGCATGCTCAAACAGGGCAAAAGCGCCAGGTGCAAGCAGACCCTGCTGAGCCAGGTTCTGCAGCAGTTCCTCGACCGGCTCGGCACCAAAAGCATAGGGAGGGTCGAGCAGGACCAGATCAAAGGGGCCGCCCGGCACGCGGCCGCGCGAGGCGCTCGCCAGCACGTCACCCGTCACCACGCGCCAGCGCGCACGGTCACGGCAGAGCGACTCGATATTCTTGGTAATGAGCCGCGCGGCGTTGCGATCGATCTCAAACGTCGTGAGCGAGCGGGCCCCACGAGAGAGCATCTCTAACCCTAAGGCGCCGGAGCCGCCAAAGGCGTCCAGCACGCGGACCTCGTCCAGATCGAAGTCGAATGCCGACATGACCATAGATGCGCACGCCTCACGCACGCGATCAGTCGTGGGGCGGGTGACATCGCGACCACGGGGCTCCTCGATCTTACGACCGCGCCATTCGCCGCCGATGATTCTCATCCTCCGCTGACCTCCTTAAAAATGTGTCGATATCGCATGGCGACCGCATCGCGCAGGGGGCGCGTCGCCACGGAGTCAAGGGTGCAAGCATACCGCAAGAGCTCGACCGCGTCCAAATGGGCCCACTCGATTAGTTCCTCGTCGGCATCCAGGTCGACAAAGCGCAGAGTCACACCGCCATGCTGACGGTAGCCCAGGATTTCGCCCTCGTGACGCAGACGCAGGTCAGTCTGGGCGAGCGTAAAGCCATCCGTGGTTTTTTCGAGCGATTGCAGGCGATCTTGTGCTGCCGACGCGCCGCCGTTGCCCTTAGAGTGCGTCATGACCAGGCACGTGCCCGACACACTGCCACGGCCCACGCGGCCGCGCAGCTGGTGCAGGGCAGCCAATCCAAAGCGCTCGCCGTTCTCGATGACCATGACGGTGGCGTTAGGCACGTCGACGCCCACCTCGACCACCGTAGTCGAGACGAGCACGTCAATCTCGCCACGCTTGAAGGCATCGATAACCTGGTCCTTCTCCCCCGCCGGCATGCGGCCGTGAAGGCGCTCGACGGTAAGCCCCGGCAACGCAAGACGCAGTCGGTCGAGCTCGGTCGCCGTATCATGCAGCGGCACGGGGACCGTCACGCGGCCCTCCTCGTCGCGGGCGATACCGGGCACGTCCTCCAACTCATCGGCCGAGTCACTCGGCTCCACGAGCGGGCAAATCACGTAGGCCTGCTGACCCTTTTCATGCGCCTCGCGGATGGCGCCATAGGCGAGGTCGCGGCTCGACTCGGTGAGCACGCGTGTCGACACGCCAGCGCCGGGGACGGGCCGATGGCGAATGATGCTCGTGTCCAGATCGCCGTAGACCGAAAGCGCCAGCGTACGCGGGATGGGCGTCGCCGTCATAACGAGCAGATCGGCACCCGGCCCCTTCGCGCGCAGGGCGTTGCGTTGGCCCACACCAAACCGGTGCTGTTCATCGATGACCACGAGCGACAGATGCTTGAACGCAACGTTATCCGAAAGCACCGCATGGGTGCCAAAGAGCACGTCAAGCTCGCCCGATTCCAGCTGGGCATGGATGCGCTCGCGCTCTGCGGCCGGCGTGGCGCCCGTCAGAAGCGCCCAGGACATGCCGGCCTGCGAGAGCAGAGGGCCGGTCTTATCGGCATATTGGCGCGCCAGCACGCCCGTGGGTGCCATAACGCAGGCCTGCGTGCCGCTATCGGCAGCCACAGCCAGCGCGCAGGCGGCAACGGCGGTCTTACCGGTACCGACATCGCCCAGCAGCAGACGGTTCATCACGCGTCCGCCATCGCACATGTCATGCAGGATGTCTTGGAATGCGGCCTCCTGCTCGTCGCTCAGCGAAAACGGAAGGGCCTGTTTTAGCGCGCCCAGATGCTCGCCCGCAGTGTGGGCATAGGGCACCACATCGACCAGGCCGCCGTCGTTGCGCAGACGCAGCGCCAGCTGCAGGTAGAGGCACTCCTCGTAGGCAAGACGCCGGCGTGCGATGTCGCGCTCAGCCATGCTCGAGGGAAAGTGGATCGAACGCAACGCGCGGGCATTGCTCATGAGCTTCCGCTTTGCGCGCAGCGGCGCGGGAATCGGATCGAACGGATTGCCGACGACCTCGAGCGCGCCGCTTACGATGCGGCGCATCCACGCCTGGCTCACGCCATCGCTCACGTAATGGACCGGCAGAATGGTGCCTGCGGCGCGCCCGTCCTCGAGCTTTTCAAAGTGGGGCGAGGCCATCTGCTTAAAGCCGTAGGCAAACTCGACCTTGCCCATCACGGCCAGGCGGTCGCCCTGTTTAAGCTGCTGGGCAATCCAGGGCTGGCGGAAAAAGGCGACCTGCAGAACGCCCGTCTCGTCAACAAGTGAGACCTCAGTCACCTGCATGCGCGGACGCGGCTGCTTTTGGACGATACGGTCGACCGTGGCGATGATGGTGCACACGGTACCGATGGGCGCCATCTCGATGGACCACGAACGGGTAAAGTCGAGGTATCGATGAGGGATATGGAGAAGGAGGTCCCCCACCGTCCGAATTCCCAGACGGCGAAGGGCCTCCTCACGTTTACCCGAAACATATTTGAGTCGCGCGATATCCTCGTCGAGCGCATTGCTCTGGGCAAAGCGCTCCGAGACGCGCGGCACGGAGCACAGCTCGGACATGGGCAGTTGCCTACTCGATCGAGAAGATCACGGGATAGAGCGGCTGCTCGCCACGATGGGCGTCAATCTCCAGATCGGGCTGAGCCTCCTCGATAGCGTCAACGATCTCCTGGAAGGCCTCATCGGACAGTTCCTCGCCGGCCAGAATCGTCAGCGCGTCGCCCTCCTCTTCCTCCTGCATGCGGTTGATGCAGTCGAGCGTGACCTGCTTCACGTCGGAGCCGACCACGTCGATGGAGCCAGCGATGATACCCATGACGTCACCGGAGTGAATCGGAGAACCGTCAGAGGCACTGGAGTCGCGCACGGCGCGGGTGACCTCGCCATCGCGGACCTCGCTGATGGCGTCGACCATGGCGGCGACGGCATCCTCGAGCTCGGAATCGGGCAGGACCGCGAACAGCGCGGAGAAGGCCTGCGGGACGGTCTTGGTGGGAACGACGGCGACCTTCTTGTCGGTGCAGGCTGAGGCAGCAGCCTCAGCGGCCATGCGGATGTTGCCGTTGTTGGGCAAGATGATGACCGAGGTCGCGTTGACCTGGTCCACCGCGCCCAGCAGGTCGGCGGTCGAGGGATTCATAGTCTGGCCACCGGAGACGACCACGTCGACGCCAAGGGACTTGAGGATGTCGGCCTCGCCGGAACCGGCGGCAACGGCGACAAAGCCCAGCGCCTTGGCGGGCTCGGCGGCCTTTTCCTGATCCTCGTGGATCTTAGCGGTACGGTCGTGGGCCTCCATCTCCATGTTGTGGATAAAGACCTCATAGATCTGACCGAGCTGCAGCATGTGCTCGAGCACCAGGTTGGGGGTATTGGAGTGCACATGGATCTTGTAGTCGGGATAGGCGCCCACGAGCAGCTCACAGTCGCCCATGGAGCCTAGGAACTTAAGGCATTCGTCCTCGTCAAACGGGGCGTCGGCCTTAAAGAGAAACTCGTTGCAGTAGCGGAACTCCGAGCCCTCCCAGTCGTCGTTAGCCTCGATCTCAACGCGGCCAAGAGCGGCATCGCGGGCAGAGCCGGCGGAGTCAAACGTAGCGGAGAAATCCTCGACAACGGTGCTGCGACCAAGCGCGGCGGCAACAAAGTTCTCCAGGAAGATGGCAAAGCCGAAGGCGCCTGAGTCGACCACGCCGTTCTCTTTGAGGACGGGCAGCAAGTCGGGCGTGCGGGCGACGGACTGGTACGCCTCGACGACGATAGCATCGAGCGCATCCTCGGCCGAGAACTTCTTCTTCTCGCACTCATCGGCCTTGGTCGAGACATCGCGCAGGACCGTGAGGATCGTGCCCTCGATGGGCTTGCGGACAGCCTGGAAGGCGACCTTGACGGCACGACGGAAGGCGAAGGCAATGTTGGCGGACGTAATAGGCTCGTCGGCAGAGACAAGGCCCTCGGCCACGCCGCGAAGAATCTGCGAGGTAATAACGCCGGAGTTACCGCGAGCGCCCATGAGAGAGCCGTGGGTGATGGCACCGGCGATGGCCTCCATATCGGCATCGGCGGGAAGGGCAGAGAGCTCCTTGGTCACCGAGGCGAGCGTGAGCGACATGTTGGTGCCGGTATCGCCATCGGGTACGGGGAAGACGTTGAGCTTGTTGATCTCCTCGGCCTTGTCGGAAACGGCAGCCGCAGCGATCGGAAAACAGGTGCGAATGGTCTTTGCAATCATGGGTATTTGAATCTCCGTTTTCGGATGCTAGTTCAGACGGCTCTTGAGCGCGTCGATGTGGATGCCGATCTTAAGGCTGGCGGGATCGATCTGGGCGATCTCCTGCAGAGTGAAGGCAACGGAGCTCGAAAGATTGTGGCAGACGGACTTCATGTTGACGCCGTTCTCGAGCACGACGTGAAGATCGACCGTAAGGCCGTTCTCGTCGGCGGAGACAAGCACGCCCTTGCGGAGGCGCTGACCGGCAAGCAGGCGCACGCTCTCGGCGCCCTGGAGCTGCTCAGCCATACCGACGACGCCATAGCACGTCATCGCGGCATAACCGGCAATATCGGCAATAACGTCGTTCGAGACGCTCAGGCTGCCGTTAATGGTCTCAGACACAAGAATCTCCTTATCTGGTGCTCGCGGCACCATCTCGTGGGAGCAATCATTACAATATTCTACAACGACCGCGCCATGTTGAGGTGGCGGGCCTCGGGATTACATCCTCGACACGAAATGTTGATACGGTAACGTTCGCGAACGGCGATCGCGGCATGAAAAAACCCGCCGCATAAGCGACGGGTTTTACAACCTGGCTCCCCGGGTAGGACTCGAACCTACAACAGCGCGGTTAACAGCCGCGTGCTCTACCATTGAGCTACCGAGGAATAGGTGCGTGCTCTCAAGCAACGAAGTTTATTATACGGACGAATCAGCTTAGGGCAAGAACTTTTTTAAGAAATTTTCCGACCTAGTCGTTGGGGACGTTCTTAAACGACTAGTCATTCAAGAACGTCCCCAACGACTACATGAAAGCGCCCCCGAGCGGATGTGAACTGCCTCCCATTTCTTGGACACGAGAAATGGGAGGCTTTTTATGCGAGTCG